>MFJU01000007.1 GCA_001779315.1 Candidatus Gottesmanbacteria bacterium RIFCSPLOWO2_01_FULL_42_22
CAGTGAATGGTTTTACAGAAGATAATATTTTTGCTGGCCCGCAGGGTAATGACTGAAAGGATGGTTGAAGGTAAACGCGGATTTTGGGGAAGGCGATTGTATGCGGATTATCTGAAGCGCTATTCCTTCGCCGCAAAATTTGCAGTTGATAAAAATGTTTTGGATATAGCTTGCGGAGACGGTTTCGGCACATATTTACTGTCAAAAAAAGCAAAATCAGCAATCGGGGTTGATATCAGCGGCAATACAATAAAGCTGGCCAAAACAAATTATGGTTCAAAAAATAAAAACCTTTCTTATGCCGCCTTTGAGGCTTTAAAGTTTTTATCAGAGAACCCGGACAAATTCGATGTCATAGTCAGTTTCGAAACAATCGAACACCTTTCTGAATATGTGAAATTTTGTGAATTGGTATATAAAGCATTAAAGAAAGGTGGCTTATTCATTGCGTCCACTCCCAATAAAGAACTGTCGGTTTTTTTCGCCGGGAATACCTTTAATCCATATCACATTCATGAATTTTATCCGGGGGAATTAAGTTTATTGCTGGAAAAAATATTCCACAGTAAACCAAGGACATTTCTGCAGAGACCTCTTATGAAAAAAAGAGTGCTGATTTCCTTTATCAGGCAATTTTTCTTTCGTGAAGATTCAAAAATTGTTCCTGATCAGCCGGATTTAAGCGGAATTGATATCCTGGTACAGGTTGGGAAAAAGTGACATAAAATATTTTAGTCAATAAAAACATCCAAAAAGATGAAAAATTTAAATCTGAGTTAGTTGACTAAGTCATACCGGTGAGTCTAAAAAGTACAATTGCCATTAAATTTGTATTTATATTAATTTGATGCGATAATTTCTCTATTAGGTTTTTGTTTACATTATGAAATTTATTTAAAATATATGGTATCTTCTGAGGCACTACCGCTAAAAATTGAAGTTATTTCTACTGAGGCAGATAGGACTCAGCGTGATATTATTCCGATGGGCACGGATTACCTTCCGGATGACCCGAATTATGACTTTGGGAAAAGGGTTGAATACTATAAAAAACTGCATAGTGAATTTGGTTTAGAAGAGATTAGGACTGAGTTTAGGCTGAAAACTTTAATTCCAAAATCAGAAAAGGGTAAACCCATAGATAAAATTCAGTTTGACCAAACGGTCAGAAAACGGTATGTGGAATCACTTCAAGCAATGGCAGAGGCAGGTATGAAAAACCCAACTTTAGTGTTGTTTTCACCGGATAAGTGGCAGGTAGAACCGGGGGCTGAGACAGAGTATACAAATGAGGATGTATCAGAATTATACAGAAGATTTACAGAGGAAATAAAACAAATATGCGTTGAAGCTAGTGTAACCCCTAAATATATCCAGGTCATGAATGAAATTAATTTTTCTGCACAAACTGCAGTACCGCTTGATCAGGTTGTTGAAATGATAAAAACCACTAATCAGGTATTTGCTCAAGATGAAAGTTTTAAACAAACAAAAATAATGACAACTGTTTATTCGGGAACAACAAGAGAGGAAATTGATGGACTAATTGATTGGATGAAAAATGGTGTCAGTAATATTCCAGTAATCGGGGGTGCTTTTGCGGAATTTATAAAGAAAGGTTCAGATGCGCTTGGCAGGAGAATCGATGCGTCTATGATCGGAAAATTATTAGACCCTTACATGAGGTGGCAGGATTTTGTTAAAAACCTAGTTGATAAAGCAGGTGATTCACTTCAGGCAATTGGATTTGATTTTTATCCGGGTTCATATAATCGGCCGGCAATATCATTAAAGAAGTCTTCGAGTTTAGCTAAGAGCAGACCTTACCATTCTTATGGTGAAACAGCACCCTATAAATGGATAGCAGAACAGAAATTAAACGGATTTTTGAAACAAAAAGATATATTAATTGCGGAAACAGGTGTATTTGCTCCATCAGTTTCATCCCGACAGCAGGAATTGGGTTATCTCCGTCTGATTCAGAGTTTTGATCATCTTCTTTTGCATTACGAGCGTCAGGGATATAAGGCATCAGATATTTTCAAATCCATAATATTCTTCCAAATGGGTGAGCATGAGGGAGTTGATGTAAAAGCGCCGATGAGTCTGGATTTCAGACCCTGGACACTATTAAGAAAAGATAAACAGGGTAATTGGGTGTCTACTAAAGCGGCAGAGGTACTTAAATACCTTATCCAGTCAAGAATAAAATATCAGGAACATGATACAGATTTTCTAAAAAACAGATCCCGCTTGAATAACATAATAGAATTATCCCCTGACGCCAAAATAGTGGGAAAGCGGAATTGATATCCTGGTACAGGTTGGGAAAAAGTAATTAATTTCAGTGTTTCTCTCTTAAGGCATCTTCCTTGGTTTGATGGACAGTCCCTTCCTTGTGTTCCGGTGGAGAGTAGATGGTATAGAGCTTCATCCACCCGTTTGACGTATTGACGACGTTGTGCCTGACTCCGGCCGGCACGACTACGGCAAAATCATCTTTGACGAAATGGATTTCGCCGTTTAAAACTACTTCTCCTTCCCCGCTTTCAATTCGGATGAACTGGTCGTGTCCCTCATGTACCTCTTCTCCTATCTCTTCACCAGGCTTTAAGGCCATCACTACCAGCTGGCTGTTTCTGGCCGTATAAAGGACCCGGCGGAAAAAGTTGTTATCCAGGGTATCTTTTTCTATATCGGTTATGAAACCGTTCATATAATCACCTCCCTGATAAAATTATAACAGAAAGTGGAGAAATAGAGGAACCTGTGACAAGAGGGTTGATTTTAAGAACTTTTGTGTATATATTAAGTAATATAAAAGTTATTTAATAAGGAGGAAAAAATGACAGATGAAGAAAAAAAAGCAGAATCAGGTCCGGAATCTTTAGGCTCGAATAAATTAGTCTGGTTGGCCGGAGCCATTGTTTTACTGATTGCCGGCTGGTTTGGGCTTAGAGCCATTTTCGGCTCAATGGAAAGTTATAAAGTATCTTTAATTGACGCTCCCAATGAAGTAAATACCGGTTCAAACGCCACCTTCACTTGGAGAGTAGACGGACAACCACCCACCACCATCAATCATACCGCTGTCCATTTGGGAACCGTTTCCCAAACCGGAGAATTGGGCAAGGATGTCACACCGGAAAATACCCAATATAGCCAATTTACACCTGAATTTGTCAATGGCAAATATGATATTCCTTTGCAATTTGTCGGCAATATCATGCTGAATACGCCCGGAGTCTTATATTTCCGTGTCCATGCTCTGGTCAAGGACAAGCATTATTGGAGCGATGAATATTCCCTGGAAGTAAAACAGCTCGAATATAAAGTCATGCTGATTGATGCTCCGACACAAGGGGTAATGGACCAGGTTCTTACCTTTACCTGGGATGTCACCGGGGTACCGACAACCATCAACCATACCTCTGTCCATTTCGGCACGGAATCGACCCCGGGAGATTTAGGAAAAAATGTGGCTCCGGATGCGACTAAATACGATGACCTGATCAAGTATTTTGCCAATCAGTCAAACCCAATTCCTTTCAGGTTTATCGGCAATCATACGTTTGATGAAGCCGGAACCTATTATTTCCGCGCCCATGCCATCATCAACGGTGAGCATTATTGGACAGAGGAAAAGACGTTGGAGGTAGCAAAAGCCGTCACCAAAAAAGCCACGCCGACTGCGGCCGCCGAGGAAGAATAATTTAAGGAGAGGGGGCAGTGCCTGATTGGGGAATTACTCCCCAATCGCGGCAGACCTTGAATTTAAAGGCATCGATTTGAGACTTGGCAAGGCCGGAAATCTCTTTCTCCAGTTTTTCCTTTACTCTACCTTCGGTTGTTGAAAGCTGTCTGCTGATTTCCCGGGAGGCATTTTCGGCTGTTGATTCCATTATATTTTCCAGTTTATCTGATGCGACGGAACTGATTTTATCAGTAATACCCAAAACAAAAGACCCCCGGCTGCGGCGAAGCCAGATGGAATATTTGCCCAAAATCAAACCGCGAACGATCAACCCTAAAATAAAAATAAGGGAGATCAAAGCCAATAAAATAAGCAGGCGGTTCTGCCGAGTCATTATAAGTTATGATAGCATATCACTTTCAAAGCCTGCCTGATAATTTTTCTGTTGTCATACCCTTTAACAGTTTTTTCCAAATTTTCCTTAGGGTAATTACGCATTTTACGGATATTATTTAAAAGGAGGGGCAGGCAACGGACGATATTATCAATGATGGTTATGTCTGCGGCTTGAGCTGTACGGGAGAGCGGGTTTAAATCGACGGTGATTACCCGTTTGCCCAGCTGTTTTAAAGCATGGCTGCGGTCACCGTCTTCCAAAGGAATGAAAATACAATCAGCGCTGCCGATACCTTCCCTTAACGTAATTTTGCGTTTGCTGGCGATGCCCGGGATGACCATCTTTTTATATTTTGAGAATTTTAATAAATGAGAGCCGGCTTTTTTTTGCAGCAAATCTTCTATCGCCTCTACTCTTTTTAAAGAATGGTGGTAAAGATTGACTTCCAGAGGACAGTTGAGAGTTTTGGCAATAAGAATCATCGATTGTCCCGCCAAAGCAGCTGCATTGCCGTTGACAGAAAGAACCGCTTTTTTTGATAAAATTAAAGTTGCGGCTGCTGCTTTAATGGCTTCATGGGCAAAAGCTCCGGTTTTTTCGCCGAGAAGATAATCAAAAGCTTCACCCCGTCCATGGGCAATCAATCCGGCCGAGGAAGTAATTCCCCGTTTAAAAGCTGATGTTAATTTTTCCCTGATCAATAGGGATTGGTAGCGGGGGTGTTTGGGATCAATCATAAAATAAGGAGGGCAGTTTGATCGGTGATAATCAGCTCTTCCTGCCGTAATTTTATTAAAGGCAGCGCAATTGTGGAGAGAACTACTTCTCCAAGAATATTCATGGTTGCCCTGCCGCCTAATTTATGAATTTTTCTGATAAGAGAAAGAGTTTTGGCGGTCAGCAAATTATTTTCCCGGACAAATATAAAAGACTCATCCATGATTTTCTCCAAAGTGATATTGGATAAGGAATTGATCCTGTTAAGAATAATTTCGGCCTGACGGGATATTTTTTCCATCTTATCATTTGATTCAAGGATGCTTTTCGTGGCAATAGGCCCGATCAAAATCGCATATATTTTCCGGCCCCTCAAATTAAGTTTTCTGAAGAGGGAAGGCAAACCGGGTTTAATTTTAACCAGGCAGCCGCCGTTGATAAGTGTCGCCACTGTACCCAGGCCGGTTTTCTCCCTAATTTCAGCCGCATGCGCCATTTCTGCCAATTTGCTATCCGCTATTTTCAGATTAAGAAGCCGGTTGGCGCAGTAAAGCGCTCCCAGAGCAGAAGCCCCGCTGACACCGAATCCCCAGCCAAGCGGCAGCTGGGAATCTATATTTATAATAACGGTTTCCGGGGTGAGATATTTAAGTGCTGTCTGGACTGTGGGAAATGAGCAATCTTTCCCGTTGAAAAGAATCCTGTTTTTAGGGTATTTTGTGGCGGAAACAAGAATTGACCTGTTTATGGTACAGCCGATACCGCTTGAGCCGTAATTTGCATAAAAGGGATAGGGATGTTTTTTTTGCCAGACACTTTTGTCAATAAACGGCTTAAAGACGAAACTTAAAGCAGCCGGAATGATTGTTTTGGCCGTCTCCATAAATATATAGTCGGCTTTCCCCTTTCTTTCCATTCAGTCTCTTTAGGGAGCGGATGCTATAATAACTTTCGGGAAATATCCTCTATGACAGACGTAGAACTTATCAAATCAAAGATTGATATTGTCACTTTCATTTCCGATTACGTTTTGCTCAAGAAAGCGGGCAGAAGTTTCAAAGGACTATGTCCCTTTCACAGCGAAAAAACACCTTCGTTTATCGTTTCACCCGAACGCCAGTCATGGCATTGTTTCGGCGCCTGTGCAACCGGCGGCGATGTGATGACTTTTTATGAGAAATGGGAAGGCATAGATTTTTTGGATGCCCTAAAATCACTGGCCGAGCGTACCGGCGTGGTCTTGCAGAAATACACTGCTTCCTCGGAAATTGAGCAAAAGGAAAAAATTTTTTCCATAAATAGGCTGGCTTCAGATTATTTTCATTATCTTTTAACCAAGCACCGTTTTGGTGAAAAAGCCAGGCAATATCTTAAGGAAAGAGGGATCAGGGATGAAATTACGGAAAACTTCTCTTTGGGATATGCTGCCGAAAGCTGGAACAGTTTGCATAAATTTCTCCTAAAAAAAGGTTTTTCGCAAAAAGATATTCATGATTCCGGTTTGGTCATCCGCAGTGACAAGGGTTCCTATTATGACCGCTTCCGGGGACGGCTGATGTTTACTTTAAATGACCATCGGGGCAGGACAGCCGGTTTCTCCGGCAGAAAACTGCCTGCCCTCCGTAGCCTTGGCGGAGGAGTGCCGCCGCATTCGGAGAAGGAGGCTAAATACATTAATACCCCTGAAACCCCTGTTTACATCAAAGGCAATGTTTTATACGGTTTGGATAAGACCCGGGAAATGATAAAAAAAAAGCAGCAGGCGATTGTGGTCGAAGGTGAATTTGATTTTCTCGCCTCATTCCAGAGCGGTGTAACCAATGTGGTGGCCATCAAAGGATCTGCGCTTACCGAGAATCAGGTACTGCTATTGAAAAGATTTACGGAAAATATCCTGTTATCTCTGGACAGCGATTTCGCCGGAAATGAGGCTGCCAAAAGAGGCATTGATATCGCGGAAAACGCGGGCATGACGGTGAAAATCGTCGAATTGCTTGAGGGTAAAGATCCGGCTGAATGCATTTCCAAAGGAGAGCATTTCTGGAAAAAATCAATTGAACAGGCTGTCCCGATCTATGATTTCGTGATAGCGCAGGCTTTCAGGAAGCACGACTCCAAGGAGGTTAACGGTAAAAGGAAAATTTCCGATGAAATCATCCCTTTTTTGGCCAAGATACAAAACCCGATAGTTCTGTCGCATTATATAAAAAAATGCGCCGGGGAGCTGGAAGTTACCGAAGAATCAATTGAATCAGCCATGGATAAATTCAGGAAGATTAAAGTTTTACCGCAAACCCTCAGAGAAGAGACATCGCTGAAAAGAAGCAGACAGGAACGTCTGGAGGATCATTTTTTAGCGCTGCTTCTCCAGTCGGAAAAAGTCCATCAAGCCCTAGAGAGCAGTTTGGCGATTGTATCAACAGATGATTTCCGGGAGCCTGCCGTAAAAATTATCCTTTCGCTTCTGCAAAAATATTTAGGGGAAAAGAAGAAATTTAAAATTGAGGAATTAAACAAATTTATCACACCGGAAATGGCTCCGGTTTTTGACAGGGCATACCTGGCGGATCTGAGTTCTATCTCTGATGACAAAAACGTTTTAGAAAAGGAACTTATTAAAACAGCCAAACTTATTAAAGCCATGTCCCTTCGCGGGATTATCAATGATTTGTCGACTAAAATAAAGGTTTCTGAAAAAGAGGGCAGGCCGGAGGATGCGGAAAAATACGGAGGGCAAGTGATGGAAAAACTGCTGCTTCTCAAAGAGGTTGAGAATTAAGGGATAGGGAGTAAAATATCACTATGCCTAAAACTGCAAAACCGAAAACAAATCAGGGAGTCAAAGATCTGATTAAGACCGGCAAAGAAAACGGTTTTATTACCCAGGAAGAAATTCTTAATATTTTCCCCAAGCCCGAAGACCATATTGAGGAATTGGATGAACTATATTCCCAACTGATCAAAGCCGGGGTCGATGTTTTTGAAAATCTTTCGGATGAGGAAGAAAAGGAAGCGCAAAAAACAGTCTCGGAACTGGAAAAGGAACTGGAATCTCTGGCTGTTATTCATGAAGGCGGCATCTCCGACCCGGTGAGGATGTATTTGAAAGAAATCGGCAGGACACCTCTTCTTAAATTCGCCGATGAAATCTCTTTGGCCAAAAGATATGAAAAAGGCGACCGGGCTGCTAAACAAATACTGATTGAGTCAAATTTGCGGCTGGTAGTCTCCATTGCCAAAAAATATATCGGGCGCGGTCTGTCTTTGCTTGATCTGATCCAGGAAGGCAACCAGGGACTCATCAGGGCGGTCGAAAAATACGATTGGCGGAAAGGCTATAAATTTTCCACTTATGCTACCTGGTGGATCAGGCAAGCCATTACCCGTGCCATAGCCGACCAGGCCAGGACCATCAGAATTCCCGTTCATATGGTCGAAACTATCAACCGTTTCCTAAAACTTTCCAGAAAACTGATGCAGGAGCTGGGACGGGAACCGGCACCTGAAGAAATTGCCGAAGCCATGCAGATCGAAGTTACCAAGGTAAGGGAAATTATGAAAGTTTCCCAGGAACCGACATCTTTGGCGACTCCGGTCGGGGATGATGAAGATTCCCTATTGGGAGATTTTATCCAGGACACAACCCAGCCCTCCCCCTATGATGCCGCTTCGCGTGAACTTCTCAAAGAACATTTGGAGGAAGTTCTCCAGACTTTAAGTGACAGGGAAAAAAGGGTCCTGATTTTGCGGTTTGGTCTTGAGGACGGCCGGCCCAGAACTCTGGAGGAAGTCGGTGTCGAATTCGGGGTCACCCGCGAAAGAATCCGCCAGATTGAAGCCAAGGCGCTAAGGAAATTGCGCCACCCCTCCCGAAGCAAAAAACTCAAAGATTATCTGGAATAGTTTTTGAATTTTGAATTTGATTTGTCATTTGGATTTTGAATTTTTATTAAAATGACGATCCCCATTAAACAACTAAAGAATGGTTATGAAATGCCTGTTTTTGGCTTCGGTACCTGGCAAATCGGCGGCGACACAAGGAGAAATCCAGTCAATGACGATCTTGGCCAGACAGCAGCTTTAGTCCGGGCAATTGAAGCGGGAGTCACTCATATAGATACGGCAGAAAGGTATGCCGCCGGCCATGCCGAAGAGATTGTGGCGGAGGCAATTAAAAATTTTGACAGGACAAAGCTTTTTATCGTTTCCAAAGTCTGGCCGGACCATCTAAAGTACAAAGATGTCCTGAAAAGCGCTATGGCAAGTCTAAAAAGACTGAAAGCCGATTATCTTGACATTTATCTTATCCATATGCCCAATCATGCAATTCCCATTACTGAAACTATGAAAGCCATGGATAAGCTAAAAAGTGAAGGATTGCTAAAAAATATCGGCGTCAGTAATTTTTCCGTGGCTTCTCTTCAGGAAGCGCAGTCGGTCTCGCCAAACAAAATTGTAGTCAACCAGGTCCATTACAATCTGATTTACCGTGAACCGGAAAGATCAGGCCTTCTGTCTTTTTGCCAAAAGAACGATATCTTTCTGGAAGCCTGGCGGCCGGTGGAAAAAGGAATGCTGGCCGGTGGCGGCATTCATCTTCTTGATACTCTTTGCCGGAAATACAATAAATCTCCCGCGCAAATTGCCATCAACTGGCTTATCTTCCAAAAGAATGTAGTGACTCTGGCTAAAATGGTAAATGAAAAACATCTGGCAGAAAACCTCGGCTCTTTCGATTGGGAAATGGAAAAAGAGGATATCGAAAAATTAAGACAGGATTTCCCCGGCCAAAAATCCATCTCCGGCGCCGTCCCGCTACAGTAAGCTAACCGAACATCAGAAGTTCCGGTTTGAAAAGCATTAGAAGGCCGATGGTCAGCATAATAATGCCGCCGAAAAAATGCGAATAGCGGGCATATTTAGTATTTAGGCCGAAAGCATGCAAAGTCAGCATGGCTCCCGTAAAAACGATAAGGTCATCCAGCATGAAAATTAAAATATAGAAAAGCAGATAGCCGTAATATTTCCACAGCGGCAATTGGGACATTGATATGACTTTGGTATAAACAGCCGGCAGTCCGGCGGAACAGATAAGCTCAATCAGGTTGACGGCAAAAGCCAGGGCAATTATACCGGTCAAAGCCAGCAGCAAATTGCCCGAGGAAGTGATTTTTTTTAATTTATCAAAGACCTGGCGTTTCTTTTTTCCCTGGCTAACTTTACAAAGACCCGATTTATTGATATACCAGTCATAAAGATAATAACCGCCGGACCCCAGCGCCACAACTCCGACGATAGTTCTGATCCAGACAATATAGCCCAGAAATAAAAATAAATTTAGCCAGGCTGACAGGAACAAAAAGTAGACAGCTCCGGAAGCCAGAATAAAGGTGAATCCTAGAATAAACATCCTTAACCGGTTCTTAAGACCCAGCAAAAGCGAGATCAAAAAAAGCAAAACCCACATGGCGCAGGGATTAAAACCGTCTAAAAAAGCCACTGCCAAAGTAAAGATAGGTAGCGATAAATCACTAATCCTGACCAGGCCGAAAAAAGGCAGTTTAAGATTTTCCGGAATAGCCTGATTTTGGCTGGTCCGGCTTTGAGACCGATCTGACCCTGCTGATAAATAGCCGACCAAATCTTCACATTCCCCGGCTTTTTGAATATACGATTCAATGATAGCGCCCGTTGTCTCCTCGGTATTGAAACCGGCCGTGTAATTTTTGCAGACAACCGTAAACGGCACGCCTGAGACATCGGCAAAAAGTGCCTCACCGGCCCTTGTTAATAATTGCAGATTTTCTTTATTTTGGGTGACTTCATATTCACGGATTTGAAGAAAGTTATATTTACTTTTTAATTTCTCCAGAAAAATCTTTTCTTTAGCACAGTGAGGACACCCTTGGGCCGAGAAAAAATGGAGTACGACCGAATTTTCAGAGGCCGCTGTTTTTCGGGGTGAAAAAAATACCGGCAGAATGAAAAATAATATTAAGAACAGTTTTTTTAACACGATAATAATTTAAAAAAGGCTGGGCTGTTTATTGATTTTAACCGGTTTGACCAGCTCATCGCCGTCGTTTTCACCATAATTGACAGCTCGGGAGACGGGATAAGCTTCCATTTTATTTTCCGGAAAAGGTTTAAGCAGGCTAATTAATTTGTTCATTTCAGCCGGCTCCTTCAGCCATTTTTCTTCAAATTCCCTCTCCAGAATGACCGGCATGCGGTTATGGATAGGGGCAACCAGCGGATTAGGTTCGGTAGTAATGATAGTGTAACTGGAAATTTCTTTGCCTTCTGCATCTTGCCAGATATCATAAAGTCCGGCAAAGGTAAATAAATCATCTGATTTAAGTCTGATATAAAAAGGCAGCTTTTCTTTTCCGGTTTTCTGCCATTCGTAAAATCCGCTGGCCGGTACCAGACATCTTTGTTTGGTAAAAGGTTTACTAAATGACGCTTTCTCCATGATCGTTTCCGCCCGGGCATTTATCATTTTGTAGCCGATGGCCGGATCCTTCGCCCAGGAAGGAATCAAACCCCATTTCATAAGTGACAGCATCTTTCCGGTTATGACCGGCATCATATAGCCCGGTTTGACGTTATAATGAGGTTTCAGAACATCCAGGCGGTTGACAAGATTAAATCTTTCATGGAATTTATCTCCGGGTATGATGGTGTAAGTGCCGCACATAAACCAATGATACTCTTTTTAAATTATAATAATGAATATGGCGGATTTAACTGTTTTTAATTCACTCTCAGGAAAGAAAGAAGTTTTCTCCTCCCGGAAAAAAATTTCGGTTTATGTCTGCGGAGTGACTCCTTATGATACGACTCATCTCGGTCACGCTTTTACCTATGTTTCATTCGATATGATTATCAGGTATCTTAGCTATTTAAATTACGAAGTGAAATATATCCAAAATGTTACGGACATCGATGATGACATTCTAAAAAAAGCCAAAGAAACGGATAAAGATTGGCGTATTCTGGGGGAAGAAAACTTTGCCTGTTTTCTGGATGACCTGCAATGGCTGAATATCCGCCAGCCGGATTTTTTCCCCAGGGCTTCTGATCATATCCCGGAAATTATTAGTCTGACTGAATCGCTGTTAGCAAAAGGCTTTGCCTACGATAAAAACGGGACGGTATATTTTGATGTTTCCAAAGACCGTGAATACGGCAAATTGAGTAAAATTAATCCGGAAGAGATGTTGACGCTTCTTATGGAAAGAGGCGGTGACCCTTCCGATCCAAATAAAAAAAATCCCCTGGATTTTGTCCTCTGGCAAAAACAAAAAGAAGGGGAACCGGCCTGGGAATCTCCCTGGGGCAAGGGCCGGCCCGGCTGGCATATGGAATGTTCGGCCATGAGCATGAAATATTTAGGTATGCCGGTTGATATTCACGGCGGAGGTAGAGATTTAATTTATCCCCATCATGAATCAGAAATTGCCCAATCGGAAAAGGCAACCGCTAAAACTTTTGTCAATTTTTGGCTGCATACGGCCATGCTCTATTATCAGGGAGAGAAAATGAGCAAATCTCTGGGCAATATGGTTTTCATTTCAGATTTACGCAAAAGGCATGCCGCTAACCCTGTAAGGCTAATGCTTTTATCCCATCACTACCGTCAGGAATGGCAATATTCGGAAAATGAAATTACCCGGGCGGAAAAGCTGAATGATTTATTCAAAAAAGTCTGGCTGGTCCAATCCGGGATCGGAAAGGAAATAGAGATCTTATCTTTTCGGAATGATTTCTTTGCGGCCTTAAATAACGATTTCAATTCACAGCAAGCCCTGCAGGTTTTGGAACAACTGGCAAATATTTCCCTAAAAACATATAAAAATATAACCCCGGCCAAAGCCTTCCTCAATCTCGCTTTTAATATTCTGGGTCTGCGGGTTGAATATTGAGTTATAACACTTCTGGTACAATTGTCACGGCGATTTTTCTGCCTCTGCCGCGGGTATCGCATTCGATGAGGATTATACTTTGCCAAGTGCCCAGGATTAGCTGTCCATTTGATACGGGAATAGTCAGGTCAGGACCGAGTATCGTTGCCCTGATATGGGCTGCTCCGTTGTCATCATTCCAGGTTTTATGGTGCCGCCAGTTTTTTTTATAAGGTACAATTTCCTCCAGGACTTCCCGGATATCATCAAATATATTGGTATCGTTTTCGCAGGTGGTCAAAGAAGCGGTTGAACCGATGACAAAAAGATGGCAGAGGCCGTTTTTGATTTTTGATTTGGAAACGATGTCAGCCACGGATGAGGTAATTTCCACAATATCGGAATAGCCTTTTGTCGCAATCTCCAAAATCTGCATATACCTTATTATATATAAGACTCAAAGCAGCGCGGAAATATAGATTAATCCGCGTGTAAATGGTAAAATCCTTGCTGTACCTTAACAGGTTTTTATATTCCCCTGTAGCTCA
>MFJU01000008.1 GCA_001779315.1 Candidatus Gottesmanbacteria bacterium RIFCSPLOWO2_01_FULL_42_22
TGGCCAGTTGTAAGTTTCCGAATAGTTTTAGTGCGTTTTTTTTATTCTTGGAAATATGTTAGCGGTTGGAGAAATTCCGTTATCATTCTATCGGCAATTTTAGAGAAGTTGCCATTTTCCTCAGACATTAATCTGTAATGTTCCGACAGCACAGCTTCAGCCAGATGACGGTATAATTCTGACATTTTTTTGCCTGAATTTACCGATAAACGATTTTGATAATCGGCAGATTTGTGCACATATTCAAGGTTCCAACCATAATCTTTTTCCAAAGCTAAGGCTAAAGTAGCAATCAATTGCCGGTACAATTGAGATTTATTTTCACCGGGAAAAACCTGCAAATGGGAAATTAATTTATCAGCAATCCAGGCAACGGTAGTGAGATTTCCTTTAAAAATATCCTTTTGCAACGGTCGATATTTTATTTGCGGAAAATCAGTGAATTGAATGACACCTCCCTGTTTATCCCAAATAAGTATGGATTTTTGATTGTTAAGAAGAAATCTAAAATCAATGACAGAGGTTACCAGAGAATAGAATTGATCAGGGAGAAGCGGCAAGCCTTTTTTCAACCAGAGATATTTTCTCATCAGAACGATTTCATCAGTCAACGGACGATTGGAATAAGGTATATAATCATAGGAAGAGCGGCAAGCTTCCAACCTGTTTAAGTAAGCAGAAGCTTGTGCAAATGACAATCTCTCAAGTTTATCCGAGGCTCGAGGTGATTTTATTTCTTCGGATATGTAATATCCTAATGAATTTATCCAAAGCTTATTAATTTCTTCAAACCGACCATAAGGATTGACTTTATCAAGATTCCAGGGAATATAAGCCGGTTTTTTTGTTTTGTTTCTGATTGACTCTCTGTAGCATTTTAAGCGTGCTGCGCCTTGCCTGGAAGTTAACAGATTTGCCTTTACCAAAGGGTCTAAAATAGCAGATTCTTCATGAACCAGGTAGAAGGTCAAATAACCTTCCAGTCCGAATGATTTAAGCAATGATCTGTTCCATTTTCTTTCCTCGGCACTATTTAAAATGCCTTTGGCTCTTTTTATGGCTGAGCGGATACGAAAATATTCTGACCAGCCTTGACCGACCTTAATATTATTATCTGCATCTATTGCATCATCTACAAGATAAGTCAATAACCGTTGCTCGGGATAAGTCGAGGGGGCAAATGTTGTTGATTCAGCATCTGATTCATTTCCCAATCCTCTACCTAAATAGGGAGCGGGAGAATGCCTCATAATTGCATGATTGAATTCATGCTGTTGGTTTTTTTTATTGTTAAGACTTTCTATATCATTGGGGAAAATAAGGCAATTATTGGTAATAACAGCCTGACCTTCAAATTGTTGTACAAATTCCTGAGGACTAAAAGTGGTGGCAATCCATTGTAAATTGGGGGAAATTTCAACACCCAATTTGTTGACAATCTGTTGAATCCAGGGAGTATGAGGTCCGAGTTGAGCACTTAATTCTTCGTCAATGTGATCTAGAGCTATTTTCTGAATCCGAGCGGATTTTTTATAAAGTAAATTAACGACTGGGCTTTTTTTCCCAGAGTCAAGGTCTGTTGCCTGCATACCTATAAAAGTTGATTTAGCCGGATCAGTGTATTGTGCTTCACTTAAAGCCCTTCGTAAAAAAAGGGTGTTATTTTCATTTAGAGGATCATTCATCCTATTGACAGATTTGTCAAGCCATTTATCGACATTTACACTATAAGTTCCTTTAGAAGTTTGAGCCAGCATGCGGACGATAAAACCAATTTTTTTTCTTTCAGTTTCATAAAATCTTTGTTCATCGTCATCTTTTGACACAGGCACAGCTTTTAATGAAAGAGTCGAGGAGGCGGCACCCATTAACAGGAGTCCTCTCTGATCGTCATGAAAAAGATCTATGGTTATTCCAAATACCCACATCAATCTTGAGGCTTCATTTTTAATCGCGGAAAGACTTTTCTGACTATAGATTGATCCTAAATTATAGACTGACTGAAGATAATTTAAAGCATTATCAATTCTGTCAAAATACTCATTAATTGAATTTTCGGTATTAATATTGATATCGGGGAGCATATCAGCTGTTCTCTGGCCAAAGACTTTTCCGCTGCTGATTTTTTGGTGATAAGAAGATAGTCTGGCTTTTAAAGGAGATTGAGACTGGAATGCCTGGCCGGTAATTTTATCTCTCAAGCTATTTGATTCAAGATGATTTCTCATAATTTCTGATTCCGCAGATTGTACAAAATCGGAACACAACAGTCAAATACTATGGGATATTTAGGTGAAAACGGGTTCGGAGTGAGAAGACAAGGATTCTTTTTTTAACTTAAGAGCGGGAATATTCCAGAGATTATTTCGAGCCGTTTTATAAGTAGTGAGTAGTGAATAGTTTACAGTTAATGATAAAATAGGTTTAAGTGAGAAAGGTCGGAATTAGACTGATTGGGTTATTGCTAGTATGAAAATAACAAGCAGTGCTTTTAGTCATAACCAGAATATTCCCTCCAAATATACCTGCGACGGTGGAAATATTAGTCCGCCTTTATCTATCGGCGAAGTCCCGGCAACTGCCAAATCCCTGGTTTTAATTGTTGATGATCCGGATGCTCCGGGTGGTGATTTTAGCCATTGGCTGGTTTGGAATATTGATCTGCAAATTGAAGAGATCGGAGAAGGGGGCGTGCTGGCGGGCAGTGTCAGCGGAACAAATGATTTCGGGAAAACCGGTTACGGCGGTCCCTGCCCGCCGGGAGGGACCCACCGCTATTTTTTCAAAATCTATGCGTTAGATACGACATTAGATATACCTGCCAAAAGCGAAAAACAGGAATTATTAAATGCCATTTCCCCACACATCCTCGATCAAGGGGAGCTGATAGGATTGTACGGACGGTAGGTCACTTAAGTAGCCTCTGGTAACCTAACTATTTTCCATAGTTGTTCAGCCAAATGACATAATCCGGCCCATCCACAAATCCGTTGCCGTCAAAATCACCTGAGGCAACGCCATTTGAGACCGACTGATTATAGTGATTAAGCCAAATAACATAATCCGGCCCGTCAACCAGACCGTCCCCGTTAGCATCACCGGGTTTCCCCCCACCAGTCGGTGGGGGACTGCTAAGGGTCGGTAGTGTGCCGGTCGGCCAAGGAGAGCCGCCGTTTCCTCTGGGGTTCCAATTGGTATCAATTGTCAAATTGAACTGTTGGGCAATATACTGCCAGGGGACTGCTAAAAAACTGGCTCCACCTGAATGAGCCAGAAAAACTCCCTGGGGATATGCCGAACCGAGATTGACACTGGTGACATCGATGCCGTCGGTTGAGGAGGAAAGGGATATTTTGAAGACACCTTTGTGAGCATGAGGAGGCAGCCGATCATAGATTTCGAATTCACTGGCGCCCTGACTGGAGACGAGTAAATAGCCGGATTGGTTTGCAGTCCGATAGAGAGTGATACCTTCGACATCGGCATTTAAGAATCCACCGTCAATATCAACAGAGGAATTGGGATCACAGATGCCTGTCTGACAGTTCAGTTTATGGATGGGTTTGGCTTCAACGGCAAAGAAGACAAAACCGTGGTCATCGTCCGCTACAATACCTTCGGTTTGGGTCCAGCCGGTCCAGGATTTGACAACAGATCCGCCGATTTTAGCGCCGCCGGCATCTGTCAATTCTATTTGAACAACCGGTCCGCCGTTATCTTTGCTAGCAAAAGCATAGAATTTTTGACTTGTTTTGTTATAGTAAAGTGCGAATCCGTAATTGGGGATAGCCGGGGAGGTGGTTATAGATCCGTTGTCTATTCTGGTCAGAGTTCTTGATTGGGGATCGACCTTAAAAACCCTGATGATTCCGCCGCCTCTGTCATTAAAAGCAACGATATCCACCAATTGGCCGGAAAGAGGGAAGTTATATCTGACGTCGATGTTACCGGGTTGGCCGCCGGTATCGGTAACCGTCTGAATGGTTGAACCTGACAGATCATAGACATAAACATTGCCGTTGACTTTGTCAGAGCCGATTAGTGTTGATTTTGATTTATCAGTCGGATGGATCCAAATGGCCATATCGTCCTGATTACTGGCTGTTGAATTTTTATAGATTTTTGTTGCTGAATAAGGAGAAACATTGCTTTGGGCCAGGGTTGGGGAGGAGGTGGAGAAATTTAAGATAAAAGAGATAAATAAAATCAGAAAAATAAGGATTTTTTGGGCCATTTATTTAATATTAGGATTTTCTTACTATATAAAGCAAGAGATCTAAAACTGTTTAATTTCCGGAGCATTATAACAGGAAATCTAAGGACCGTCCCTGTTATTACTATTGGTGCGTCCAGTCGGTGTAGCTGATCAGGCGGTTAGAGATTGAGGTGGAAGATGTTGAATAATTGGTGTTGTATGCCCGGTTTACTACCCAGGTAGTCCAGG
The DNA here is from genome assembly GCA_001779315.1 of Candidatus Gottesmanbacteria bacterium RIFCSPLOWO2_01_FULL_42_22. GTDB lineage: Bacteria > Patescibacteriota > Microgenomatia > 2-02-FULL-39-11 > 2-02-FULL-39-11 > GWA2-43-14. The sequence goes on from MFJU01000008.1 coordinate 4,445, forward strand.
TAGTCGCGTTTGATTGAGAAAAATTAACGACTTCATTGAGGAAGCGGATGCCTCTTAGAACGGCCTGGTTTTCCCAATTGTAAGAATCATAGCCAGCCCGGTGAAGCATTTCAGCCTGGGCGATAGCGGCTGAAAATCCACCCCAGGCATAGTCGGTAAAACCTGGCAGCCATTTATAAGGACCGGCTCTTTGGATATCGTCAACCGGAGCTCCGGAAAGATCATGCCCATCTTTGATACAGCCTGGAGGGTTGATCGGCCTGGGACTGCTGGTATCGCACATAAAACTGAAGGCATCGGTGGCAAATTTGAAGCCGGCATATGACGAGCGGTTGCCGAGGTAGCCTTGGAAGACCTGAACTGCTTTTTGAAGATCCGCATTATCATTTAAGTAAAGATCTGCGGCGATTCTGCTGGCGCCGCACATTGTGCCCCAATTATTGGGTCTATCCTCATGACAGCTTATAAGCGTCCGGCCGTCAAAATCCCGGGTACGCATAGAACTCAGCCAGGAACGGAATTGTGCATCATCCGAGGGGCGGTAGTTTTTCAGATCAATAAGGTCGGCAGCGATGACATAAGCGGCTAAATTACGGCCGATGGCCAGACTACGGGCAGCAGTTTCTGTCCCCATGGCTGATTTAATGGCATTGGCGGCTTTACTGCGATAACTTTCCTGTCCCATACGGGCATAAACAAGGGCGGCAGCCATGGTTCTGATGTTGTGTCTGGTATCCTGATCAGCCAGATTGGGGGAGCCGAAGTTGGAATCGGCATCCGACTGAAGATTACTCCAGGCAGAGCCGGATGCGGGAAGTTTGGCAATTTCGTTTGGAGAGATCCAAATGCCTAAAGACTGACCGACAGGCGGAGTAACGGGGGTAGAAGTCAAAGTCGGTTCCAGAGGAGGGGAGGAAGTGGCAGTGGGGATATCCGGTTCGGTCGAGCCGTAAGCATTTAGCCAGATGACATAGTCCCGGCCGTCGACAAAATTGTCACCGTCGAAATCACCGGAAAACTGGCCGTTAGTAGTTGATTGATTGTAATTTCTTAACCAGATAACATAATCTACTCCGTCAACCATGCCGTCTCCATTAGCATCGGCAGGCAGGATGGCAGATACTTTGGCAGTTAGTAAATGAAAAAGAAGAATAAATATAAATAATATAAGATATTTTTTTATCATAAATAATATTGAGTATGACAGAGAGGGAAAGGAAAAAGCAAGAAATGAGTCTAAATGTAAACTGTTTACTCTGATTCGACGGAGCTTATCACAGGTGCGGGGCTTCATGATGCGATATCAAAGGACCGTCCCTAATATACTAATATACTAATATATTTTTAATTATCAATACCGATTATTATTGATAATAATTATACCTATAGTATAATACTTTAAATTTAGAATAATAATCGTATGGACGAAAGAGAATTTCCTTCATTTGATCAATCATCAACAGCTGCTGACATGTGGTTAATTGTTCCTGAAATAAAACCTATAGATATATCAATAATAGTTGAAATGTTAAGTAATAAGGGAGTGGAAATAGATGATTTCGGTCCCGTGGTTACCGCCGGTCTTGAAGAACTCAAAAAACCGGCCAGAATCGACCAGCAGGCAAAACGGTTGGCGACACTCTTTGGCATAACCAGGGAAGAACGCCTGCATCCATTGACTGGGATTTTTCTAGAAGAACTTTATAAGAAGCACGATATAAATACTGATTCTTTCCGGGATGAGTTGATTGCAAAACCCGAGCGTCGAATAGCAGTAATTGATAGAACTGTCATGGCAAGTGAAAGAGATACCGAGGAAAGGTATCACAAAATTGACCGACGAATAAAATTAAATAAAGCTAATTATTTCCTTAACAGGATTGAAGAACCGTCCTGGCGTTTACAATTTAGAAGATATATCGAGCGGTGGATAAGCCAAGCATTAATATATATTGATGAAGCTCATTTACCGGTCTACGGTGATCCTGCAAAAGCTGCCGGTTGGTTGAGGCTTATGAAAGAGTCTAAATTTTTTTACGAAGAAATGCTTTATCTGGGTGCCATAAACTTAATTAAGGCATCATATAATGTTCCACCGGTCCAAATTTATTCTCCTCAATTTAAAGGTTTTTCTTATTTCAGATTACTGGATATTTTTCATAATCTAGGAGAGGAAGGTTTGATGGAACAATGGGAAATTGAGCAAATCGGGAAAAAAATCAGCCGTTATACTAATAAAGTGCAGACCACCGGTTTTGGCCGAAATGCCAATCTGATAGATCAAATAGCGGAATTGGCCCCGCTGCTTGAACCTGGCTTTGGGGAAAATAATGTTGAAAATAGTATTATTAATTTCGGTTCAGGAATGGTTCAAACCGCTGCACTGGTTGCCGGGCTTAGGGAAAAATTAACAGTCGAGGTACGTTTAGGTGACGGACATATAAGTATTGATGCCCAGTCATTAGCTGAACTGTCCAAAGATAACGAACTATACCAGTTTACTACTACAACCGATGGAAAATCAGTTCTTTCAAAAAATCATAAAATATTAACTTCTGAAGAAATGCGATTGGAAACTTCAATATTAGATCCTAATTATAATGACTATCACATTCAGGCTGATATTTCCGAACCTTTGCCAAAAGAGGCAATAAGCAAAATCGAACTGATACGACCAACGGTAGCTATTGCAACCAATTCCATAATTCCTCATTTATCGCCTGAGGATCAGGTCAAAGCAATGACCAGCCTCCTGTCAACTCTTAAAAGACAGTATTCATTAGTTCATATATCAGGCGGTTATATAGGCGTTCCGAGTGTTGTCGAAGGTATTACGGCGATTATGAAAATTGACAGATCTAAAATATCGTTAATTCCTGTTTATGTAAACTTAGGTCAAGGCTGGCAAACGGAATCCAATATGCAAGTCATTCATTATCCGGGAGCTCGTGAAGCATCTCCGAATGCTCCTCTGACAGGGATTTCTGCTGAAAGTAAAATTTGTTTTCATGAAGACAGATTACCGTTTAATGGCCGGTTGACACAATCGACCGATTTTCTTAAAAGCACAGCGGAATATTTAGAAAAAGTTGAGTTGGAACTTCGGCAAAAAGAGCGGTTCAGCCTGCCGCACCTTAAAATTCATGATGAAAAAACATTTGGCCAATGGATGGAATATATAAAAAAAGCTTATGATTTTTATTCCGCTAAGCGAAAAGAAAAACGAATCGATAAGGTGACTTATATGATTATTGCCAGGGATTATTTTTTCTATGGGATTAGACCTAGAAAACTTTATCAGATATATTTATCACATAACCCCTCAAATCCTCTATCTAGGAATGCATTCGATAGAGGCTTTTTAGGATATATTAGATATTCAGTCTTGCTACAGTCCAAACGAGGTGATATGTGATTTCAGAAATTTCCCCTTAATCTTCAAAGTATTTAATTTCCGGGGCGTTGGGACAATGAATCAAAGGACCGTCCCCAATATGGTATGATTATTACAAGATGCCCCGCGGAGCGAGAATTTCTTTTGAGAATGCCTTTTTTCATATTTTCAACCGCGGTTTAAATAAGCAGAAGATATTTATTGACAATCAAGATTATGTCACTTTCCTAAAAAGATTGGTAATACTTAAAAAAGATAAAGAGTTTGATCATTCAATTTACGCTTATGTATTAATGCCGAATCATTTCCATCTATTAATTCAGACAAGGAAAAATTCCATATCACAAATAATGACGTCTCTCTTAACCAGCTATTCGATGTACTTTAACCGAAAATACGAGAGAATAGGGATTTTGTTTCAAAACAGATTTAAGAGTAAATTGTGTGATAAAGAAACATATTTTTTAGGCGCTTCCAGATATATTTTACTTAATCCGATTGAGGCAGGATTGGTGAAAAATCTTATCGATTATCCCTGGAGCAGTTATATGGAGCTTTATAATAGGCCAAGAGTAAGAGTAATTGATGATAGAGAACTAGAAGAAATGCTGAATTTTTGTCGTATGAATAAAAGCGAGTATCATCAATTCTTGTATCAAGGAGTAAAGATAGTTGATGATCTAAAGAAAGATTATGCTTTTGATAGGGATATTGCCGGAACTTCTGTTTTCAATACGCTTTCCCAAAAGAAATATTTGAGAAGAAAGAGCTTAAAAACTGTTTAATCTGCGGACCGTTGGGACGCGAAATCAAAGGACCGTCCCTATAATTCAATAGCTGTGGCGGGATTTCCAGTCAGAGACTGCTTTGTCCCAGACGGATTTATCGTTGGTTATAGTGAAACAGGGTTGTCCGTTGAAGATCTCGGGAAGTGTTGCCGGAAACGGACCAGATCCAAGCCAGACCAGAGTATTATTGGAACAGTTTGCCAATTTACCCTGGGGCAGTTCCAAACCTACATTGTTGGCTTCCTGATCTACCCGGAAGATGTTATCGTGAAGTGCAAGCCGGGGTGAAATGCCAAGGCTGTCCCATTTAAAAAAGCCGTCATGGCCGGGAATTAAACCGCGGTTTTTATAGACACCCCAGGTAGCTTGGAGCCTGATAAGCGAATTTTTTATCGTCCAAATATTATCGGTACCATCAGCCGGCGGACTTTGACCGGAATATGTCCGGGCACTGAATGCCGAGTAACAGCCGTCGAACAGGGAGTCTTCTATAAGACCGCTATAAAGCCAGTCGTTTTGCACGCAGTCGTCGCGGATGGTGCTTAAATAGACACTTTTAATAATAAAATTTTCGCTATTTACACTTAAGTCGATAGCGTCACCGTAATTATCGATACGGGTGTTCTCGATAGCGGCGTTTTTGCCATTGCTTTTTATAGCAGTTGTACCATGCATATATTCCCAAGTGGTATTGGGATCGGTACTGATTTGATCAGGATAACTGCCCTGAATAAGGCCACCGGAAAAACACAAGTTCGGACCGCCGGCAAGAAGTATCGGGTAATTGAAACTATCCTGTACCGGCCAATTGGCAGTCCAAACCGCGGTCCGGGCATCAATTTTTGTATCAGCGGCCAGGGGATTACCCCGTGTGTCATAGCGCACTGTCTGATTGCCTGAGACGGTAACCATAGGACCGGGTCGGGAAAGACAGGAAGTTTTCGGTTCTATCTTGCCGTAACTGTTGAGCCACAAAACATAATCAAGACCGTCAACTTTGCCGGAATTGTCAAAATCTCCGTTGGCTGCTCCTGTGGCTGACTGATTGTAATGGTTGAGCCAGATGACGTAATCAGGTCCGTCAACCAAACCGTCTCCGTTGGCGTCTCCGGGCAGGATGGCGGAGGCAGGAGAAGTAAGGAGAATCAGGGAGAAAGAAACAAAAAGAACAATGAGCAAATTGAAAATAAAGCGCATATAACTAATATAGCAGAAGCAGGCCAATTAAGTTACTTAAATAGCCTAGGTAGCCTAGGTCAAACGAAATAAGAAGAGAATAAGTTACTTAAGTTAGTTGTTGGGTGGTAGATTAATAGATAATAGATTTATTTTAAATTGTTCTTCAAATAGAGCCAGATGTCCAGCCCTTTCTATTTTACTTACCGGTTGATTATCATCCCAATCAGGCATCAATAATAAGTTTTTCTGAATTTTCTCAAGTTCAAATTCCATTCTTCTATTTGTTATTTCTTGAGCTAGGGATGGGTCAATTTTATAAAAATTTTCAAAATCTATTCCCAAAATCTCAACTTTTAGACCGGTTTCAACATTATGAATTTTAAAAGCATAACCATCCAAATCATAATTACCGTAGTTCTGTTGAGTAATCATTGCCGAAAGCGCATTTCTGGCTTGTTGAATCCAATAATCTGCTTTAATTCGGGCAAATGCCTCAAATGATAAGTTCTCTTCTAATTCAGGATAATAATTGCCGACTAACTGTTTTAAATCTTTAACTCTCTGTGCTATTCTGTTATATTCTTCCTGAAAGTCCGCTTTTTTGGCATGCAGGGCTTGAGTTAACAGTCTACCTGTTTCCTCATCATTCATTAAACCTTTTTCATGGGCAAAAATAGTGAACTGATAACCGTCTGGGAAAACGACATAGGCTAATGGTTTTTCCCAATTGACGACAATTCCTTCCTTATCAGATCTGCCGTGTTCTTGAAAAAAAGCGGCAGTTTTGAATTCTTCACCGGATGACAAGCCCTGTCTGAAACCGTATTCGTGAGTATCAGTATGTCTAGGAGTTTTCATTTCTTTAAGTATGAACTGCTTCCCGGCAATATCAACTTCAAAAACCCTATCTTTAATCATTCTTCTTTTTACCCAATTTAGAGGATTAATTAATATTTTGTGATCCAAAGTTGCCTGTAAATCAATATAAATTCTGGTGCCACTGGGTAATGGTGTTTCCGTATCTTTTAATTCCAAAGGAGAAATACCTAAAAGTTCAGCTGCTAAAGATAAAATTTTACAATCCCTCCCCATCTGATAACGGGTAGCTATCAATTTTCTCTCTTCACCGGTGATACCTGGTAAATATCGACCTGAGTTAATTGCCTGACGGATTGCTTTTTGAAAACTTTCAGGTGAATATTTTTCCAGTGAAGCTATATAGCTTTCCGGATCACCATAGGCAGGTGCACTTCGTATGTCGGGTGTAATTAATTCATCCGGAACTGCCGGTAAGGATAAATAACGGCCTAAAGATTGCTTGAATCTGTCCTGCAGTTTACTTACATGTTCTGATACATCGGCAGCAGCAGTGACTACCTGATTTGCTAAAGATTCGGAAACTGGAGCAGCTATAAAGGATAAAACTGCTTGGCGCGAATCTGGATTAGCTTGGATTTCCCTCTTTATCAGTTCGGTCATTAATTGCCATTGATGAATAATAGTTTCTTTAGGAAAATTGGCAGAAGATTCAATATCTAATATCGGTTTTCTTCTTGGAATATCACTAACTGAAAGTTCCGTCATGTCAGACTTGAGATAATCTCAATAATTTAATAGTAACACGAGGTAAAATCTTTAAACAGACAGTAGCCAAAATTTAAGAGAAAAATCAGGAGGATAGGATTGGGCAAGAGAAGGGGTAGGGTTTATGAGGAAAAGAATGGGAGAGATTAAAAGAGTTAAGAACATTTTTATCATAGATTAGGGCTGGTAACCGCCTTTGACAAATTCCCAGTCGGACCAGGGCAGGGGAGAAAGAGCATTGTAAGTCAGGCCGATTTTTTGCCATTCGGCTTCGTTTATTTCCAGTTTAAGCCTGTTACCTGAACCTGAATTGTCAGTAATCAGGCAGCCGTAGTCCTGAAGAGCTTTGGCAATAACAAGAGCCGGTTTGCTCAGTCCCTTACTGGCCAGATTAATGCTTGGTTTAATTCTGATAACAATGCCTTCGGGCACAATACCGCCTTTGGCTCCTTCATCGCCGACCATCGGCCAATAATGATTGACAGTTTGTACTCCTGTTGCCCACCAGAAACAGGCAAGACGGTGGTTGATAACGCCATTTTGCACTTCGTCAATGCGGACTGCCCGAACAGCGGATGTTGTTCCCCGGTGACCGGTATTTCGGGAATCGTTGGAGCCGGAGGCTTTGGTATCAAGGCCGTTGGAACTCAAAATATAACGGTCAATGGAACCGCCTACTGTCCATGAGTCAGAGGAGCTGTTGTAACTTGCTCCGGACATGCCAACGACCTGATCAGTTGATTGGTCGTAAATAGTGATCTGCCCGTCGCTGCCGGTTGCCGGCCGGGCATTTGCCGGAATGTGAACAGAAACATTTCTGCTGCCATCAGTAATGGAATAGAGCTTATCGGAAGCCTTGGCCCAATAGATAGGCTGGCCGAAGGCCTGACCGGTTCCGGGAGCGGCGGTAAACTGCAAAAAGTTTTGGGTGTGTGAGGAATTCTGACTGTCAGCAATATATTTAGTATTGTTGGGATCAATTGGAGCATTGGGCGGGAAAGGAGTGTTCCAATAGCTGTCAGCGGAGAAGGCACGGTAAGGCTGATTTCCCGTAGGTTTTGTCGGGGTTGGTGTTTTGTTAGCGGGATCAGTTGACCCGTAATTATTAAGCCAGATAACGTAATCCTGCCCGTCCACAAACCCGTTACCGTCAAAATCGCCGTTGGCTGCTCCCGTGGCTGACTGATTATAATGGTTGAGCCAGATGACGTAATCAGGTCCGTCAACCTTGCCGTCCCCGTTGGCATCGCCGGGCAGGACAGCGATAATTTTGGGAGTTGGATAAACTGAAAATAAAATTATTACAAATATTACAAAGTACTTTATTTTCATGAATTATATAGAGTATGACAGAACGGGAGGAGAGAAAGCAAGAAAGGATAAGAAGTGTTTGTAAAGACAAGATTATAGACTGACTGTAATTTTGGCTGGGGTAGACCGGAATTCCATCTCCAGGGCATCACCGGAGGCAATCTGCATGTCTGAAGCATCAAAAGTCAAAGCGGATTTACCGGCTGTTTTGCCTGTCAGTGTCAGAGCGGCAATTTCAAATTTGCCTGACGGCCTTTTGGATTCCGGGGAGGCTGCGATAACCAGGAGAGCTTTGCCTGAAGCATTAGCCTCATCGACAGGCGTGCTGTCGATAACCGTATTTAAAAGCGGATTCGGGACAATTTTGTCTTTCAGATTTACCGTTTTTGGATCAAAGATTAAGGCGAGACGGATAAAAGCTACTTCTTTTGAACCGCTGTCAGCCATAATTTTAACAATCGACTGCTGATTTGCATTCAGGGCTATTTTTTCAGGATCAAAAGACAACTTAATATTGTTTGAAGCTTTGGGTGATAAGAGGTTTTTGAGAGGGGTGAAGGACACAAGCAGCAATAGGGGGACGATTATTAAGAGCAAATAGAAATAAAGAGGATGCTTTTGAGGAATTTTGACAGGCGGCGCTGTTTTTTTGGCATCAACTGGAGGCTGGGCTGTATCGGTCATTTATGAATATACTAAAGATTCAGCAGTCAAAATACAAGAGGAAAAATTAAATCCTGTAGGATTTTCTTTATGGCTTAAAGAGGCAAAGATTGGGGAGGAGGGAGAAATATATCAATTTACTTTATTTGTTGGTTTCCCCTTGAGAAAATTTTCTAAGTTGGATACAAAAATAGCTTGTTTATTGATCCGTGCTTCTGCCGAGACGAAACCGATAGGAGGATAAATTAGACAATTAGAAAATTTTGCTAATTTTTTTACGTTTTCTTTTTTCATTTCGTCAGGATGGTCAAAGATAAAAGTGATATCACCTTTGCTTAGCCGTTTCATCAGGGCTTGGATATTAACCTGCTCCATGCCCGATACATTAATAATTATGGCACCGGCTTTGAGCGAGTTAATCTTTTTTTCATCGAGAATATTTTCAGTTTCCTTGGTGGTTAACGTATGAAGAGAGATAAAGTCGCTGGTTCTGATCAAATTGTCAATTGATTCATATTTAAGTCCTGTTTTCTCAGCTTTGTCTTTTCGGTGTCTGGACCAATAGGTAACTTGGGCACCGAACCCTTGTGCAATTTGGGCCACCCGGAACCCAATTCTTCCCAGGCCGATGATTCCAAATTTTTTACCGAGAATTTCGCTGGTGGTAAAACCATCCCCAGAAAAATCTCCTTTATGAGCAACTTGTTTGGCTTTTTCCAGATCGTGAAGATGTTCAAGAATCAGTGCAAAAACCCATTCGGCAACTGATTCCGTAGCATAACCGGGAACGTTACAAACAGTTACTTTTTTCTTTTTGGCATATTCCAAATCAACTGTTCCCGTTCCGGTTGCAAGAAGTCCAATGTATTTTAGTTTGGGAAAACTGTCAATTATTTTTTTGTCAATTCTGTTAAATCGGGAGAAAAGGCAATCAACGTCGGCTGCAGGTTCAAAGATAAGGCCTCTGGTAAATTTTTTAATTTGGTCCCAGGAGTCTTTATCAAGTCCGGATTTATTAAATCCGGTGACAAGAATTTTTTGAAATTTGTCCATTCTTTTGATTTCAAGTATATCACGTTAAGCAGACACAGCATTTATTAGGCAAAATCAGACAGAGATTGGTAGAGATTTACTCTATTATGAGATGTTTTAATTTTTCTAATTTTCTTTGATAATCGAGATTGTCTTTGGTGAATTCTTCGAATTTTTCTATATTTTTGAAATAATTCATAAGAAAAGAAGTATTGATAAATTTTCTTGGGGTAAAGGAAAGATAATCGAGGTATGAATTCCATTGATAGGATTTCAGATCATTGAAGTCACGGATAACAAATGATGTCAAAGGATTGAGATGAATATAACGGGCGACATGTATAAACTGTTCGTCGGTTTCCAATCTGACCGCTTTAAAAGGGGATTGAAAAAGGGAGCCAGATCTTTTGTATCTGAGGTTTAGAAATCTTGCATAACTATTTTGGATGAGACGAATGAAGTTCATTATGCCTGAATTTAAAGACTGTTTAAGAAGCAAGTGATAATGGTTTGGCATTATTGAAAATGAGTAAATTTCTACCAGGTGCTTATTTTTTTTATATAATCCCCTTAATAATTTAGTTTTGTCCTGGGTATTTAACCGTTGATAGTGTGAGAAGCGTAACGGCGGATTTGGAAATCTATAATATTCAAGAAGGCTCAAAAAAGTCTCATTTTCTTTCTTATTATGAAAAATAGGTTGTTTGGCAACGCTGCGATTAAAAACGTGGTAAATTTCCTGATTGACAAGAGGAATTTTTCTTTTAGGCATAAATTGATTATACCAGGTGTGTCAAGCTAGGACACTCCTGGAGTGTACGGGTCAGGGGTAGGCGCTTCTCCGCCAGAATTCGAAATCGCCCAGATCGACAATTCCATCTGAATTTAAGTCAGCCACTTTGCTAGTTAAAGTGCCCAAGTATTCCTCTTTCCACTGATTGTAGCACTCGATTGAACCCCGGTTTTGGCAGGCTTGCGGATTGCCGCCGCCCCCGCCGCCGGGAGGGGGAGAAGCGCCATTTATACTTAAGACCAAAGGGGTAACGGAGAAAGACAGGGGAATTGTCGTATCATCGACTACCTGCATATCATTGGAATCAAAATTTACCGTTACATTGCCAGGGGAAGTGGTTTGAGCGGTAAAACTAAGCGCGGCAAATTCGAAATTACCTGTGGGTAAGGTACTTGAAGGAGCAGCAGCTAAAACGATAACTGCCCGGCCGCTCGCGTTGGCGGCTGCCATAGTAGTTTTTTCGACAACGGTGGCCAGGACAGGATTGGGAGTGATTTCCGAGGCTAAGTTAACTTTTGATTGATCAAAGGTTACAACTGTCCTGACGAAAACAATCTTTTTGCTAGCGGCGTTGAGCATTATTTTAAAAGTGCCGTCAGGGGGCAAATTAGCGGAGGAAGGATTGAAGGCAAAAGAAACAGCGCCCGAAACAGGAGGGTTTGTCGGTGCACTGGTAACAGGCGGTGTATTAGTGGGATTAGTACCGCCGCCACCTCCACCGTTAATTTGGGCATTGACGGGATTTATGGTCATTTTAGTACCACTGCCTTCAACAATCTGTATATCGGCGGGGACAAATTGCAAAGCGGAGGCAGGATTGGCGGAAAGGGCGCCGATATTAAATGATGCCAATTCAAAGTTAGCGCTAGGTTGGGTGTCAGATGGGCTGGCGGCCAGGACAATGACAGCCTGGCCGGTCGTATTGGCAGAGGCCATAGTCGTTTTTTCGACAACGGTCGAGAGGCTAGCGGATGGAGTAATTTCGCTGGTTAATTTCACTTTGCTTTTGTCGAAGGTGAAAACGACCCGGGCAAAAGCAACCGCTGCGCCATTGCCGTTGATATTTATCTTGATGGCGGCGTCCGGCGGCAGATTGATGGTAGTTGGAGCAAAAGCCACCTCTGCCGTACCCGCGGCACGGGAGAGGTATTTTACGGTTTGCTGTACTCCTAAAACAGTTATGGGCAAAATGAGAAGCATCAGGAAGAAAATAAGGGGACTGCCGATGGATTTATGGTCCAGAAAGCGGTAAATTTTTTTGCTGTTTTTCTTAAGCTTCGCGATCATTATTTTCTGATTACCTGTGGCAGGAGCTTGCCGAATAAGCCTACAGAGACTAAAAGAGCGGCCAGTAATATAAAGAGATTCTGATAGTCGCTGATGCCTGCCCGCAGGAGCTCTTCGGGCGGAGGTTCATCCACTCCGCCCTGGCCGACCGGAGTCAGGCTGGCTGCAACGGTTACGGTAACCGGAATAGCGGTAGGGATCGGTGTGCTTGAAGGGGCTCCGGGAGCCAGGGTTGGGGTCACAGTCGGAGTTGCCGTAGGTACACAAGTGACGGTAATGTCATCGCAGATCGGGCCGAAGGTATCCTGAGCTTTAACCTTGGATAAATAATTGAAAACAATCAACAGCAAAATCAAGGCCGTAAAAAGCCTCTTGATGATCATAATTTCATTCTTGACTATATGACTTAATATGTCAAGCGAAGTCCAAACCGTAAAATGGAAGTTTTCTATTCTGTGCAGTTTTCGGAGCGGGTAAAACCTGAATTCTGCGCCTCTTCTTCGCTGCAGAACCAGCTGTCGCCGTAGCTTCGATCAATAATGACCTGGTCATAATTCAAACAGCCGGGCAGGTGGTAAATTTTTTGCGCTCCTCTGATATTGCCTTTGATAAGACAATCGTTTTCCGGCTGAAGGGAACGGCAAAGGGGAGAAAAGATGCCTAAATTATTAATTTTGGCATCAGAATAGGCTTTCTGCAGTTCAAGATGATATCTGTTTTTAGCGGAAACATACTTGCCTAAACCGCTGGCGATGATTTCCTTATTTATAAATCTTGATCCGGCAAAAACATTAGCCAGCAGACGGCCATAGTCGTCTTTTAGCGTATCTTTTAATCTGACGCTTTTACCCTCAAGCAGAATTTTGAGCATGTCTTTAGCTTGCGGTCCCATACAATTGACCAATTCCGGTGCAGCTACTCCCAGCAATCTGATCCTGCGGCCGTCAAAGGTTTCAAAAGAATCACCGTCAATAACCTTTGTCACCCTGTTGCGACGGGAATTTTGAAAGAGGAAATATATATTGGTCAGAACAGAGAAGATGAGAATACCAGCCAATACAGAGGTAAGAATATCCTTGATCTGAAGCTTCAGTCTTCTCTTCTCCAAGGATCTCATAATTTCACTATACACCCAAATTAGGCTGAGTACGATCAAGTTGTCAAGTTGTATACTGGTCAGCTGTAGGAGCATTGGTAGAGGCTTTAATAGTCTTCGTATCGGATCAAGAACAAGACCTAAACTCTCCAGTGTTACGACACCAACTGTGTAATTCCCATAACTTAATTGTATTATATGATGGTAAATCATATTACATATGACAGAAAGAAGAGGACCTCTTAGTCGATTTCTTTTTAAGGAATATCAGCAATTTCTCCTTGAATTGGCAACTATGCGGGAAGAAAGACGCCTTACTGACAGACTTTTGCAGGTAATTGACCTGGGAGAAAAAGCTGTTGTTCATGTTCTTTCCGGAGGTGGAGCGTTAGCTCTCATGCATATTGGAGTACTGGTGGCCATAAGGGAAGCCGGTATTCCGGTTCATGCGGTGGTGGGTAACAGTGCCGGAGCCATCGGAACTGTTATTTATTCCGAAGCACAATCTTATAACGCCATCCTTCATGCTGTCATAATAGGTATTTCCGTCAGATGGAGAGATTTGGCCAGAATAGGCAACCCGACTGCTGGCGGTATGGTTAATTTTTCTTTGCTGGAATCTTTTATCGAAAAAAACAGGAGAGCCATTCAGGCTGAAAATGAAGAAACAGTAACACCAATTCCCTTCATTATTACAGCTACCGATATTACCAGTCTTCGCCGGCCAACTGTAAAAATATTCACAGATGAACTTGA
>MFJU01000009.1 GCA_001779315.1 Candidatus Gottesmanbacteria bacterium RIFCSPLOWO2_01_FULL_42_22
CCAATAGTACGGGATATTTTAAAGGCCTGGTTTGAAAGATGATTTTTAAACTTACTGCAAAAGATTCTGACTATCCTGCCCTTTTAAAGGAAATTCCTGATCCGCCCGAAATACTCTACGCAATCGGTCAGCGGAAATTCTTGACTGATTCTGCCCCAGTTCTGGCAGTGGTCGGCACCAGAAAAATGACGGTTTACGGAAAAACAGCCGCCTCTAATATCGTTTTTGCTTTAGCCAGGCTGGGAGTGATCATTGTCTCCGGTTTGGCCACAGGCATCGATACGGTCGCCCACCAGGCGGCGCTGGCGGCAAATGGCAAAACCATAGCCGTTTTAGCTTCAGGGGTTGATGTGGTTTATCCTCCTGAAAACAGCGGTTTATATCGGCAAATATCGGAAAAAGGGCTTCTCCTGTCGGAATTTCCTCCGGGTACATTGCCCAAGCCCCGCTATTTTCCGCAAAGAAACAGAATCGTTTCAGGTTTAAGTTTGGGGGTGTTAGTGGTGGAAGGTCCTTTAAAAAGCGGCAGTCTGATCACGGCAAAACTGGCTCTTGACCAGGGCAGGGAGGTTTTTGCCGTTCCCGGCCCGATCACTTCCCCCAATTCCCGGGGAACTTCATATCTCATTAAAAACGGGGCAATGGTAGTCGAATCAGCCGAAGATATAATGGATTGCTTGACCCTTCGGTAGACTCAGGGTCAATCCTCCTGCGAAGTCGAAGGGATTGACAAGGGGGTTAAAATAATTTGTTATCGTTATATGCTGGTTATTGTAGAATCACCGACCAAAGCCAAAACGCTCGCCAGATTTCTGGGGAGCGATTTCCGCATTGAAGCGACCATGGGCCATATCAGGGACCTGCCGGAAAAAAAGCTGGGTATCGAAATAACCTCAAAAGACGGACATTTCACTTTCAAGCCCGATTACCAAATCATCCCGGGAAGAAAAACCAAGGTCAGCGAATTAAAAAAAATGGCTCAAAACTCGGACACGCTAATTTTAGCCACCGATCCGGACCGGGAGGGAGAAGCGATTGCCGCCCATTTTAGAGAAATCATTGTTCATGACAGGAAAATATCCGGCCACAAGAAGGAATTCAAAAGAATAGTTTTCCATGAAATAACTGAATCTGCCATTAAAAATGCCATAGCTGATCCCCATGATTTGGATATCCATTTAGTGGAAGCCCAGACTGCCCGCCGGATGCTGGACCGGCTCGTCGGTTACAAATTATCGCCTCTTCTCTGGAATAAATTGGGCAAACGCTGGCTTTCGGCAGGCAGGGTGCAGTCTGTGGCGGTCAGATTGATAGTTGATAGAGAAAGGGAGATTTTGGCCTTTGTCCCTTATGAATACTGGCTGATTGAAGCCAATCTTCTAGCTGAAAACGGCGAATTCATCGCCCGTCTGGATAAGGTCGATCAAGATAAAGTAGAAATTAAGAATAAGAAGGAGGCTGATGATTTGCTTGAATATCTTCAAAAAGCTGAATATCAGATTGAGAGTATTCAAACGAAGGAAATTAAAAGAAATCCCTGGCCTCCGTTTACCACTTCGACCCTGCAGCAAGCCGCCTCCAACCGTTTCGGTTGGACCGCCAAAAGGACGATGCGGGGAGCTCAAAGCCTGTATGAGGAAGGCTTTATTACCTATCATCGGACCGATTCGACCAATCTTTCCACTGAGGCTGTTTTGGCTGTCCGCGGATTTATTAGAAATGTCTTCGGCAGTAATTATTTGCCGCCCCAAGCGAGAATTTATAAGACTAAATCCAAAGTAGCCCAGGAAGCTCACGAAGCCATCAGGCCGACTGATATTGAAACCGTGTCAGCTTCAGATTTAAAAATTACCGCCAATAAAAACGTCAAACATTTGCCTGAGCAGTTAGGCCGGGATGCTCATCTTCTTTACAGCCTTATCTGGAAAAGGTTTTTAGCCTGTCAGATGAGAGAAGCCTTGTTTGACCAGACGTCAGTTGCAGTCTCGGCGAAAACTGTTTCCACCCGTTATACCTTCCGTGCATCTGGATCGCGTCTGAAATTTGACGGCTTTTTGAAATTATATGAAAGGAAAACCTGGGAAAATGAAGAGGCTGACAGCAATCAGAACCAACTGCCGAAACTTTCAGAAAGTGAAATATTAACCTTGCTGAAACTTATGCCACGGCAAAAATTTACCGAGCCCCCCACCCGTTTTAATGAAGCGTCGCTTATCAAAGCTTTGGAGGAAAAAGGTATCGGCCGGCCGTCGACTTATGCTCCTATCATTGCCACCATTCAGGATAGGCGGTATGTCGAAAAAGAGGAACGCAAATTCATTGCAACTGATTTGGGTTTTGCCGTCAATGATTTTCTGGTTAAGTATTTTCCCGATATTTTTGATATTTCATTCACCGCCGGCATGGAGGATGAGCTGGATGAGATAGCCAACGGCCGTCTTAATTTAGAAAAAGTTCTCAATAATTTCTACCTGCCGTTCAAAAAGAAACTGGATGAAGCTTTCTTGGGCGCGGAAAAAGTGAAACTTAATTTAGGGGAAACGGATGAAAAATGTGAGGAGTGCGGCCATCCTCTGGTCATCAGAATGTCTAAATTCGGCAAATTTTTAGCCTGTTCAAATTTTCCTGAATGCAAATTCACCAAGAACATTTTGGAAAAGGCAGGCATTGCCTGTCCACAGTGCAACGGAGACATTATTGTCAAAAAAACCAGAAGAGGCAAGCAGTTTTACGGCTGCGCCAATTATCCCAAATGCCAATTCGCCGCCTGGAAAAAGGAAGATATCAAATCAGTCATTCCTGGCGGCGGCTAGCCAATAATCATCATAACTTGCTATAATCTAATTAATGCTCGCGAGGATTTATCTTTCTGTGTTTATTTTTCTGGTAATTATTAGACCGCCCCTTTCAGCTCAAGCTTTGACTCCGACTCCTACAGAGTATGTTTACCAGGGTGAAAGTTTACAGAATGTGGCAAAAGAAGTTGGTAGTTTTAACGAAAGATCTAATCCCAGATTCAGCGAAAATACTACAGACAATATTACCGGAGATAATGCCGATTTGGGAAAAGCATCTTTTGAATATGTCAAGGCCAAAGCCTCTTTAACTACCGAAGAAACAACAACCGACAAAGATTCTTTTTTTGCTTCAATTATCAACTTTTTCAAAGACCTTTTTGCGGGATTGTTCATCAAAGGCAATGAAGATGCCGAAGATTTCGCTGCCACAAGCATACCCCTCAATATTGCCAGGGATGTTATTGCCGACAACCAGGATTATTCTCTCTTTACTCAAGCAGAGTCTAATGTTTTAGGAGCTAATGCTTCAGATGAGGCTATGCAATACGCGATGTGTATCAAGAAGTGCGGTGTCTTGCCCTTGGCCCTCTGTCCCTGCGATAATTTCGGCGGCACCAGTCCGGAAGAACCAACCGGATCACCCATACCCAGCGGACCTGCTGTAACGCCTCCGACGGGAGATCTGCCGGCAGTTTGTTATGAAAGGCCCATCTGCAACAACGGGGTAGGCGACTGTTACAAGGATGCCATTCTTGGCAGTTGCTGGATTTATACCAAAGGTTTTTGTTCCGTTGACTGTTTAAAGCCGTTTTTCCAAGATGAGAGAACAGCCAAAATTGCTTCGCAGATTTGTAACCGTGAAAGCGGAGGGGATCCCACAGTCATTAATCGAGGCTGTTTAAAGCCCGTCCAGAGCGAAAGAACACAGGAATACAGCGTCGGGCTTTTTCAGTTTAACTTATGGCCGGATGATTACAGGCCCTGGCGCTGTCCGGGCACTTTACAGAATAAAATAGGTCCACCCCCTCCTTATTCCTGTGAAGAGGGACCGAATTTTGATACCTGTACCGTCGATTTTCAAAATGCCAAAAAAAATATTCAGACAGCCTACGAATTGTATCGTAACAGGGGATATAAATGGGGAGACTGGGCAGCAGCCGGAGCTTGCGGTATACAATAAGTTATGAATCCGAAAAAACTGATTATTTTAGGAGTTATTCTTTTCCTGATTTTTCTGATTGTTTATTTATTTTTTTCCCTTTCAGAAAGCCCTCCGCCACAGCCGGTAAAACCGCCTATGACTCCGGCGCCTGCTTTCAAACAGGTGACTCCGGATGTCAAAGAATGGGGGGATAGGATTAAAATCAGCAATATTGAAGTCAATAATTTTTATACTGACGCTCAGTCAATTTCTTCCGATGGGGTGGTCAGTATATTTAATAACGGACAGTATCAGATCAGCTACATCGGCAGAGGCGGCTTTTTCCAGATTTCGGTGGTAGAGTCACCATTTGACAGGGTTAGAGAAGAGGCTGAAAATGAATTTGTTAAAATATTGGGAATAGCCAAAGAAGAAGCATGTCTTTTGCCGGTAAATCTTACAACTCCCCAGTATGCCAACCCCGAATATGCGGGTGAAATATTCCCATTGAGTTTTTGCCCGGGATAGAAAAGATATATAATAAAAGGAATATGGATGTTTCTTACAATCAAAGCAGAAAAAAAAGTTTCTTAGTTCCGCTTGTGTTAGCCTTAATTGTCCTTTTGCTGATTGCCGGATCAATCTTAGCAGTTTCCAATCGCCGCAAATTTCTATCTCCTTTGCCGGAAACACCCGCTTATGAAATTATTTTCTATACGCCTACCCCTGAACCGCTTACTCCGACCAGTTCTCCTTCAGCAACTGTGAAAGCGGAAGCGAAAGCGACCGTGACAAGCAAACCATCGCCGAAAGCGACCGTAACGGAAGCGGTTTCTCCGACGACTGCTTTATCATTGACTCCGAAACCCTAATTCGCTTGTTATAATTGATTCATGTGGCAATCACTAAAAGAGCTGGATAAGGCTGTTTTTCTTTTCGTTAATCATCTGCCCCATAATCTGTTGACAGATTCCTTTTTTCTATTCTTTTCCAGTATCGGATTTTACGGATTTATCTGGTTTGCAATTTTGATTATTTTGTTTTTAATTGACGGGCTGGACAACCGCAAAGAAATACTGGCACTTCTGTTAGCTGTCATTGTCGAAGTGGTGATTGTGGAACTGACTTTGAAAAATATTTTTATCCGTTTGAGGCCTGAATCCGCTTTTCCAAGGGAAGTCCTTCTGCTTATTCCTAAATCAGCCACCTTTTCCTTTCCTTCAGGCCATGCCGCCCTTGCCTTCACCGGCGCTTATATCATGTCACAGGCCAGAAAAAGATGGTCCTGGCTTTTTTATGTCTTGGCATTTTTGGTGGCCGTTTCTCGTCTATATCTGGGCAAACATTATCCCAGTGATATAATTGCCGGCAGCTTATTGGGACTGTTGATCGGCATTATTGCCGTCAAAACCGTCAGCCTTGCCGAAAGCCATGTTTTTAAAAAGCGATAAAAATAAAGGAATATATTCCCTGATCCTGGTTGCTTTTGCCACAGCCTCAATCGGGGTGATAGTCAGGTTTTTATCCCCATATCTTAATGCCTATTGGCAAATGTTGGGAAGGACAAGTGTTGCTCTTTTAGTGACAATATTTTTCTTTTACCGAAAAATAAGCGTTCAAAATCTATGGAAAGCTTCAAAAAAAGATTCAGTTCTCATCATCATAAGATCATTCGCCCATTATGCAGGCACTTTATTGTGGGTTACGGCTGTCCCCATGACCAAATTATTTACGGTAGCCATAATTGATAGTATTCCGTATTCAGCAATATTGGGTTGGTTATTGATGAGGGAGAATTTTAATTTAAAGAAACTATTATGGACGGCAACGACCTGTCTTGGGGTAATTCTGATTTCCTTAAAGCCTGCCGGCGGAAATATTACAATCGGCCTGGGAGAGATTCTTTTAGTTCTTTCGGGTTTATCCCTTGGTTTCAGGATGGTTTCAGTAAGGTGGCATCATCAGAAACTGAATAATTGGGAACTGACATCAGTGATATTTTTAATTGCTACCGTTCTATTCGGGACCACTCTATTTGTTAGAGGTGACAGTGTACCTTCGACATTGTTTTTACCGGGAGTTATATTACTGACATTTTTGGGCGGAATCATCAACTTAGTAAATTTATATTTCACTCACACAGGCTACCGCAGAATAGAAGCGGTTTTGGCCGGTAATATTCTGCAACTTGAAATTCTATTCGGGCTAATACTTGGATTTGTCATTTTTAGCGAATTGCCGAACATTCGGGAAATAATCGGCAGTGCTGTTTTACTTTTCTCGATTTATAAAATTAATAAATTATATAAGGAATAATGAACAGGCTGAATGCCAAAGAGTTGAGGACAAGTGAAAGGGACGATAAATTATTGGCTGAAATTAAAAAAAATCCCATCTATATTATTTGCGATAACGTTTTGGATACATATAATATCGGCTCGATCTTCCGGCTTTGTGATGCTTTAGCTGTCAAAAGGCTGTATTTATGCGGACAGACGGAAACACCTCCTAATCCCAGGATAAAAAAAGCCTCAATCTCCACCTGGAAATGGGTTGATTGGCAATATAAGGAAAATGTCAGGCAGGCAATTTCAGAATTAAGACAGGCAGAACCTCATATTGCCATAGTCGCCGTTGAACAGCATCGGAAAAGCATACCGTTTGTCCGATTCAGACCGGAATTTCCGCTGGCTTTAATTGTCGGCAATGAAAGTTACGGAATTTCCGCTGGCACTTTGGCACTTTCCGATAAGATTGTCGAATTGCCGATGTT
This sequence comes from Candidatus Gottesmanbacteria bacterium RIFCSPLOWO2_01_FULL_42_22, assembly GCA_001779315.1. Lineage (GTDB taxonomy): Bacteria > Patescibacteriota > Microgenomatia > 2-02-FULL-39-11 > 2-02-FULL-39-11 > GWA2-43-14. The sequence continues at coordinate 6,713 of MFJU01000009.1, forward strand.
CGGCATCAATAAATCCTTAAACGTCATGGTTTGTTTGGGAATTGTTCTTTATAAAACGGTTGACTATCTTCCCCAAAATAAGTAGTCTTAATATAAGATGGTTTCCGGGCCTGCCCGATTTTTTTGGTCTTTCGCCAAAAAGTTTCTATTGGTAGCGGCATTCTGGCTTTTATTAAGTACACTGCTGTTTCATTTTGCGCCTCCTGTATCGGCTCAAACAAACACACCTGCTCCGACCGTCCCGTATTCCGGTTCAGCTACCTGGGAATTTGATTCTCAGGTGACTGAGGTCGGCAAAAATGCCGACCGGGCCAGGCAACTTTTGTGGTGGCTTTTTCAGCATCCCGGTATTCATACTGCGCCGGTAATCGCCCAGATCTGGGCTTTTTCCCGCAATATGGTTTATATATTCATCGTTCTGGTCATTATTGCCTTCGGCATCTCTTTGATGCTCGGTAAACGGCGGGGCAGTTTAGGTCCGGTATTTTCCGGCATCTCCTCTCCTGTCTTAGGGGTCAACGTACCTTCTATTTTCCTTAAAATCGCCATGCTTCTTCTATACGTCACCTTTTCCTATATTCTGATTGTCGCCCTCATCCAGACGAGCGATATTACCATGAAATTTTTCATTGAATTTGTCGGCGGCAAGGATTTATTCAATATCATTTTTTCAGGAGCGGGCAATACTGAAGCCAATTACATTACCTTTGTCGGTTACCGTGATATTAATCCCCTTAATTTGGAAATGGTCAATACTTCTCTCCTGTTTATCAAGATGACCAGTTTAACCTACAATGTCATGTCCACCATCCTGATTTTGCGCACGATTATTCTCTGGTTTTTACTGATCGTTGCTCCCTTTTTAGCCCTTCTGATGCCCTTTGTTTTTATCCGCAATGTAGGCTGGATCTGGATTGGTGTTTTTTTACAATGGCTCTTTTACGGTCCGTTATTTGCTTTATTTTTAGCCTCCCTGACCAAAATTTGGGTTCAGGGCATTCCTTATTCATTCGATTTTTCCAGGGTTAATAAACCCTCCGGCCAGGTATACCGGACAGCTATCAATATTTTATGGGGAGGTCCGGCGCAGACGCTTTCTCCGGGCAATAGCGCCAATTATGTCGATACTTACGCTGAATATTTTATTGCTTTGGTCATGTTGTGGGCCTGTATTATCTTGCCCTGGCTGCTTCTCAGGATTTTCCGCGATTACTGTTGTGCCGGGATAGCGGCGGCAGGCAACACTTTAGGGGCCATTTTTGACCGCTTGCGCCAGTATCCGCCTCCGCCTCCAAGTTCACCGCTTGGACCGGTTGCGACTTCCGGTATAGCGCAGCAATTGCCGTTCAGGCAAAAAATTGAAGAAAAAATCAGGCAGATGGACGTTTCCAGGATCGAAGAAATCAGGGATGTTTCCAAAGTTTCGACAAACGAAATCGTCAAAGCCATGGATCTTTCCGTGTCCAAACTGTCGGATATTTCAAGGTTGGAAACCAACGACCAGACGCGTTCCTATGTGGCTTCCAATCTGGAGAATATCAGAGCTCCGGAACGCGTTGCCACACCCGCCACCCGTGAGAAGTTTATGCATTTGCGGGAAGAACTAATGCAGCGCTCAGCCCGCGGAGACAGGATAGCCCAAACCATTCTGCAGGCTTCGGACCGGAAAGTTGAATCTTTGGTTTCCAGATTTTCCCAAGTTGCCAAAGTGACCGCTGCTCCAAAAGTAGAAGTTAAATTAGGCCAGGTACCGGCAATTTCCGACCGCTCCGTCATCGAAAAAGTCTCCGATAAAGCCGGGGTGGCTGAAATCAAGACCAGGGAGGTCCTCTCCAGAATAAGCAGTATTGAGGAGATCGAACATAAAGAAAAAGTGGAGACTACAGCCAAAGCCGCCGGAGTCTCTGTCGAAAAGGTACGCGAAATTATCCGTTCAGCCGACCAGATATGGAAGTCAACTTTTTCCGATCATCACGAGACAGTCAGGGAAGTATCAGGTGAAACAAACCTTTCAGAAACAAAAACCCGCGAAATTCTCTCTTCGATTAGTGAAACGGATTTGCAGAATGGGATTGCCGTAAAAAAAGTCAGTACCAAGACGGGTGTATCCGAAGAAAAGGTGAAGGAAGTTGTCGTCAAAGCCAGACATATCGCGGAAAAACAACAGCAAGCTGCAGTAAAAATATCTGCTAAACCGCTTACGGCTACAACTCCCGTTCCCGCTGCCACGATATCAGTTGAAGATTTTGCCGAAGTTGAGCATATGTGGGAAAATCATTACCGAAATGCTCCGGTGCCGGTCACCGAAAAGATCAAGAACAGAGCTGACTGGCTGGAGGAGGAAGAAAAGAAATTGACCAATGCCAGCAATTTGCTCTCAAGCGCTAATCCCCAACTGAAACAACAGGGTTTGGAAAAAATCGCGGAAATCCTGCCGTTCATGCTTCTGGGTGGTTTTTCCGAAGCTGAAATGCTTACCTACTTAAAGGCTAAAAAAGAAGCAAACCAGCGAGTTAAGCAAGAAATGGAAATCGAAGAAAAATTGAAAGCCAAAATAAAGGAAGAAATTAAAGCCGAAGACGAAGAAACCATGGTTGAAGTTACCGGCAAGAAAAAAGAAGAAGAAAAAGCAGCCACCTTGACCGAAAGCATGGTTATCGGAGATAATGCCATACCTGATAAGCCGGCAGAGACAGGTGAAAAAGATGATAAAGCCAAATAGCCACCTTTCGAGATTGCCTTTATATTTGGGCATGTCTTTTTTTGTGCTGACTCTGCTCTTTTCCGCCCTAAAAATCAGTCAAAAAAATTCTTTAACCGGAAGTGAAAGCAGGGCAAATCAGAATCTGCCGGAATTAATTCTCACGTTTTTAAAACCTGATACGGTCTCCTTAAATTTAATTTCGCAAACAGAAATGCGCGCCCTTGATATTGTCCTCAAATATGAACCTGAGATTTTGGAAATTATTCCTCAATCTTTGGAAGCAGGCCAGTCGTTTGTCATCTCCTTGGAAAAAACTGATTCTTCCTCCGGAATATATTCTTTTTCAGCCATTTCTCCCGAATCGGATATCAAATCGGGTACAATAGCCTTATGGAAAATCAGGCCGTTAAAATCTGGTGTCAAGACCGTTCTGTCCTTAAATGAGGCCCTTAGCGAAATCTACACGTCAGAAGAATCCTCTTTGGGTTTTTCCGCTGCCGATTTAGAAATAAATTTATAGGGTTGACAGCCCAATATCCGTCAGTTAAAATTAGGCTTGGTTTTAAAAATTTGATGAGGAGAAAGACTTCAGATTAAATTAAGCCACGTCAAGAGATATATATAAAACCCGCTCTTGGCGGGATTTTTGTCTTTGAATTGCTCTTTGACATCCTTATTTTTTAGTCAGCAATACAGTCAGCAAACTAAATCACTTTTTTATCCCGGCTAAGTCGGGATTGACATTCGAAAAGTGGTAGGAATTATATTTTTGAGAGTTTGATCCTGGCTCAGGATAAACGCTGGCGGCGTGCCTTAGGCATGCAAGTCGAGCGATCCCGATAGCAATATCGGGATAGCGGCAGACGGGTGAGTAATGGTAAGGAATCTACCTCGAAGTGAAGGACATCTCGTCGAAAGACGGGGTAATCCTGCATAAGCCCTCCGATTCGGAGGGGAAAGGGCGTAACTGCCCGCTTTGAGAGGAGCCTTACTCCTATCAGCTTGTTGGTGGGGTAAAAGCCTACCAAGGCTATGACGGGTAGCTGGTGTGAGAGCATGTCCAGCCACAATGGCACTGAGACACGGGCCATACACCTACGGGTGGCAGCAACCGGGAATCGTCGGCAATGGGCGAAAGCCTGACCGCGCGACGCCGCGTGAAGGATGAAGCCCTTCGGGGTGTAAACTTCTTTTGTTTACCAATATTGGTATTCGAATAAGCGCCTACTAACTACGTGCCAGCAGTCGCGGTAATACGTAGGGCGCAAGCGTTATCCGAATTTACTGGGCGTAAAGGGTCGCGTAGGCGGTCTACCGCATCTTACCTGAAATGGCGAGGCTTAACCTCGTCTGGTGGTAAGAGATGGGCAGACTTGAGGTTCGGCGGGGTTTCTGGAACTTCCGGTGTAGCAGTGAAATGCGTTGATATCGGAAGGAACACCGAGAGCGAAGGCAGGAAACCAGTCGACACCTGACGCTGAGGCACGACAGCTAGGGGAGCGAAGCAGATTAGAGACCTGCGTAGTCCTAGCCGTAAACGCATGAGTGCTAGTTGCCCGGCCGCAAGGCTGGGTGACGCAAGCCAACGCGTTAAGCACTCCGCCTGGGGAGTACGGTCGCAAGATTAAAACTCAAAGGAATTGGCGGGGACCCGCACAACCGGTGGAGCATGTGGTTTAATTCGAGACGAAGCGAAAGACCTCACCACGGTTTGACATCTTAACGTTTATCCTGATGGAAACATCGGGAAATCCGCAAGGATGTTAAGAAAGCTGCTGCATGGCTGTCGTCAGCTCGTATCGTGAGATGTTCCCTTAAGTGGGGTAACGAGCGCAACCCCTGCCGTTTGTTAAATACTCAAACGGGACGGTCCCGACGTTTGTCGGGAAGGAAGGTGGGGACGACGTCAAGTCAGCACGGCGCCTATGCCGTGGGCCACACACATCCTACAATGGCGAAAAACAACGAGTCGCAAGAGGGTGACCTTAAGCAAATCTCTGAAATTTCGCCTCAGTTGGGATTGGAGTCTGCAACTCGACTTCATGAACACGGAATCGGTAGTAATCGCGGATCAGCAGGTCGCGGTGAATACGTTCTCGGGTCTTGCACACACCGCCCGTCAAGCCAACAAAGTCGAGGGCGGCCGATGACCCCGATCTAATCGGGGTTGAAGCCGAACTCGGTGATGGGGACTAAGTCGTAACAAGGTATCCCTACTGGAAGGTGGGGATGGATCACCTCCTTTCTATTTTTTAAAGCAAGTCCGTAAAATCCTCCGATTCGGGGGATGTCTGCGGACAAGTTTAAATAACTACTCTCATTTAAACGGATTTGGGATAATTAAAATTGATTTCTTGAGAGGGAAGTCTTTTATCCCCAAAGACCGTTGCCTCCTACCACTTTTTGGATGTCAAGTAATAAACCCCGGTTTTTATCGGGGTTTTATTATGGTAATATAGAGTTTCCTCCAATGTTGAATACGGTAAAAAATTGGTACAAAAAATTGCCTGACCGCAAGCCCTGGATTGATCTTGCCACCGCGGTCCTGACCATTCCTGTTCTGGTTACGGTAATTATCATCAATATCGGCAATTTGAAAAAAGACGGCAATGCCAACGATACGAATAAAACGTCGTTAACTCCGACAATTATTGAAAAGGTGGTTAATCAATATTTGATTCCGTCTGCCGCTGAGACACTAATTTCCGACAATACCGATGAGCATTCCCTCGTAGATGACAGGGAATCACCTACACCTGTCTGTAATTTAGATCCCGCCCCCTATGAAATTATTTTTCCTAAAGAGGGAGAGAATGTATACGTTGATCCGGTCTGTATTTCTCTGAATAAACTGGGAGAAAATTTTTGCACTACCCAATGGGCATACCGCATAAACAACAGCAGCTGGTCGACCTACACCAACGATCCTATTTGTCTTTACAATATGGCCGGAGGCGCGGTGACTCTGGATATCAGGACGAAATCGACAGTCTCAGGCAGGGAAAAAACCTACACCCGTAAATTCATTTACGGAAACCCGGTTACACCAAGCCAGACTTTCTCTTCTCCCGCGATTACCCCTTCAAATTAAAACCTTAAAGATACTTGATCCCTGATCGGTAATCCATGATAATATTGTCATGAAAGGAAAATCCTTTAATCTTAGGATTCCCGGCCCCACCCCTTTGACTTCTGCTGTTTTAAAAGCCGCCGCCCGTCAAATGATAAATCATCGGGATCATGAATATGAGGAAATGCAAAAGAGGATTATTGGGAATTTACAGTATTTTTTCCAGACCAAAAATGAAATTTTTCTTTTGACCTCTTCGGGTATGGGCGGTTTGGAAGCTGCTATTGTCAATTTTTTTTCACTCGGGGAGAAGCTGGTATTTTTTACCGTCGGCGAATTCGGTAACCGTTGGGCTCAAATTGCCAAAAGATACGGGGCAAATATACTCCAGATCAAATTCCCGGCCGGTAAAAGTATTGACAAAGACGAAGTCTGCAGGGTATTAGCAGAAAATAAAGATTGCGCCGCTGTTTTTATTACCCATAATGAAACTTCCTCCGGGGTTTTAAATGATATAAAGAGTATTGCCCCGTTTATTCACACTCATCCCGGGAAGCCTCTCTTTCTGGTCGATTCCATCTCCGCCATGGGTGCGGTCAACTTGCCTCTCGATGAATGGGGAATTGATGTGGCAGTTACAGCCTCCCAGAAAGCCTGGATGGCGCCTCCGGGCATAGCCATGATCTCGGTTTCTCCAAAAGCCCGGGCAAGAGAGGTACATGCCAAAATGCCCAAATATTATTTTGACCTTAGCTTGTACCGGGAATTTTCGGTAAAAAACCAGACACCGGCCACTCCGGCTGTCGGAGTCTTATTCGGTCTTGATAAGGCTCTTTCCGATATGAGGAAAATAGGCAGGGAAAAGATTTTTAGAAAACACTTAGAATTAAGAGATTACCTGCGGCAGGGACTGAGGAAACTCCGCCTGGAACTCTTTGTTCCGGATAAAGATGCCTCTCCGACAGTCACCTCAATCGTGATACCGCAGGCTATCGATTATCACCATTGGCTGGAGATTTTAAGGGAAAAATACGGGGTTGTTTTAGCCGGCGGCATGGGGGAAACCAAAGGTAAAATCATCCGGGTTGCCCATATGGGAAATGTTTCCTTACAAGATATTAAAGAAGTCATGGCTGCCCTGAAAAAATCGCTTCAAGAAATTTAAACTATGGATATCCTTATTTGTGATCCTGCCTCAGATTCCGCCCGTCAATATCTTAAAGATCATGGATTTTCCGTGACGTATGCTCCTGCCATTTCCTCACCCGAATTATTAGAAGTAATTAACCGCTATCGCGCCGTTATGGTCAGAAGCCGGACCAAAATCACCGCCGAAGTAATATTGAGAGCAAAAAATTTAAAAGTCATTGCCAGAATCGGGTCAGGCTACGATAATATCGATATTAAAGCAACCCGTGACAGGCAAATTACCGTTGTCAATGCGCCTGATGCCAATTCCCAGGCTGTGGCCGAGATGACAATAGGATTAATGCTGGTTTTATTAAGAACTATTTACAGGGCAGTCAGATCGATGGCTGACGGGAATTGGCTGAAGGATGAGCTTTGGGGCACTGAACTTTCCGGCAAAAAAGTCGGCGTTTTAGGTTATGGGCATGTGGGCAGGAAAGTAGTTGATCTTCTTAAGGCATTCGGGGTTCAAGTGGCAGTTTACAGCCGGAATTACCAAACAGCCACTCTGGAGGAGCTCTTCCGTCAAAGCGATATCATCACTCTGCATCTTTCCTTAAACGATAAAACCAAAGGTATGGTAGGGGAGGAGCTGTTAGGTTTAATGAAGAAAGAAGCATTCCTAATTAATATTTCACGCGGGCAGATAGTTGACGAAGAGGCCCTCTTTAGGCTATTGTCAGAAAAGAAAATTGCTGGGGCAGCTTTGGACGTTTTCTGGCAGGAGCCGCTGCCTCCCGATTCCAAATGGAGGAGTCTTCCGAATTTGATTGCCACTCCCCATATGGGAGCCGCGACATATGAAGCTTTGGAAAAAGCCAGTTTGTCGGTAGCGCACGATATCGTCAAGGTCTTAAAAGGAGAACAGCCCATAAATTCTGTATGAAAACCGATATTTTTCATTTGCAGATAATTCCTCTAAAAGACATACTTCCCCATGAGTATTTCGATGAGTCCAGGTCTTTGACTTTGGCAAAAAGGCTTAAAAAGGATAATTTCCTAAGCAACCCCATAATAGTAGCCCCTTTAGGTAATCATACTTATGCACAGCTTGACGGCATGAACCGTTTATCGACTTTTAAAAAGCTCGGTTTTAATTCGATTCTATGTCAGATTGTCGATTACCAGGACATGGATAATGTGGAGCTTTCCTCCTGGCTTCATTTTATCAATGTCAACTCTCACCAATTTTTAAAACATTTAGGGAAAATCAAAGATTTAATAGTCAATAAAGGCATAATTGATGATGTCAGGAACCGCTATATCCAGTCAGAGGGTTTTGATAAAATTTGTACTTTTGTGACGGAAGATTTTGAGGTCTATCTGGTTACCTTCGGGGGTTCGCTCCTTGATAAAGTTAAAGTCTTAAATGAAATTGTCGGTTTTTACAACAAGGATATCGTCAGAAGCGTTTTACCGCAATCATCCACAAAAGAGGCTATTAAAAATCTTTTCAAAGAGCATCTTAAACATAGGCAGATGGTGTCCTTTCCCACTTTTACCCGGCACCAGATAATGAAAATAGTCAAACAGCACGGTTTTTTTCCGCCGGGCATTACCCGCCATGTCATCAAGAGAAGATGTTTAAATGTCAATCTGCCTTTTTCAGTTTTCAACAAAAATGATTCAATCGGCACACAAAACAGAAACCTGGAGCAGTTCTTGAGGCAGAGAAAGTTCCGTCTCTACGAAGAGCCGACGATCTATTTTGAATAAATTTCTATGTATTACATCTTGACATGTTGTAATATTAATACTATCATTGTAATATGATTGGTTATTCTGTAGTAAACATTAAGGGACAGGTGACAATTCCCGCTGATATCAGAAAAATAACCGGAGTTGAACCTCAGGACAGGGTAGCCGTGTTAAAGGAAGATGATAGAATAGTGATTCAGCCCCTGCCTGATATTTTTTCTTTAATGGGCAGTGTAAAACCTAAAACCAAACCTGAAGATTTAAGAAAAATGAGGCAGAAATTCATCGATTATCTGTCATCCCGTAAAAAAGCAGTGACATAAATGGAAACTGTTGTTCTGGATACCAATGTCATCTTGAGGTATTTGACTAATGATGTTCCTGCTCAGGCGGAAAAAGTTAAGAAACGCTTTCTTGACGCTGCCAAAGGAAAAATTCAGTTCGAAATCCTGCCGATAACCGTAGTTGAGATAATTTTTCAGCTGGCAAATTGGTATAATTTAGCCAAAGATGATATATGCCGGATGATTCTGGCTTTGTTTTCTCCGGACTGGATAATTATCCGCGAGAAAGAGATAATATTTGAAGCAATTAGCTTATATAGGTTGAAAAATATTGACATCGTTGATTTGCTGGTATTTGTAACTTCTAAAAACGATAATAAGAAAATATTGTCATTTGATAAAGATTTTGACAAATTATCTCCGAAAATCCGCTTGCAACCTTAGCCGCGTCTCAGGCTCCATAATAGTATTCATTGACATATATAACCAGGACATCATCGGTAGGTGCTTGTTGATTTAACGTGTATTTATCCTGGGGTCTGGCTGATCCTCTAATAGCCAGGTTTTCAAATTGGTCTTCTGAGAAGCCCATTTTTTTACATACACCCAGTAGTACATCTTTGGCAGTACTTTTATCAGGCAGCGTGACTGACCAGATTTTATTATGTCCACTCCATCTGACACCGTATATTTTGTTAATTAATTTTTTCTTGGCTATATTACTCATGTATTACTCATGCTGATTTAGCAGGTGGTGCTGCAGTTTGCCTAAGCTGATCGCTGGCTAATGTTTGTGCTCGCCTTATATCTTCAGAGTTTAATTCCACATCAACAGCTTTCTGTAGTGCTTCAGTCATATGCGATGTAGCTGTCAATTGCTCTTTATGAGCTCCAACGACTTTTTGATAAGCTTCTGCTTTACCTTCTCCACCAGAACCGCCTTTATTAGCCCGGAAATCTAATCCTGGACGACCTATCATATCTTCTAAACCCATATTTCTCACCTCCTTCTATAATTTTTAATTTTTAGGACAAATTCTTATAAAACGAAAGAAATACGGCCTGTAGTTTAAAGTAAGGGGATAATTGAATCTTGATGTTTAATCAAGGAAATCATATTAAAATCTTGATTTTTTGACATTTTTTTGACATTTTTCTGTATTTAGAGCATAATACCGCCCTAAATATACTTATGGATATCAACAGTCAATTTTTCCGGTTTTTTAAGCCCTATTTGGCAAAAGCGGCAAACACGATTCAAACGGGAAAAGTAATGATTTTTGTGGGGATAAATGCCATTGGAAAAAGTATTTTAGTAGAGCAGATTCTCTCGGGGAAATTCCGGAAAGAGTTTTTGAAAAATCAAAAAGTCCGGCTCGTTTTTTTATCATTTAAAGACAGGTCTGGACTTTCAAAGGAACAACTTTATGATTACTGGTTGACCCAAACGCAAAAAGCCTGCCAACTGAAAAAAAAGCCGGAAGAAATAAACGATTTCTCTTTCGACTCCTATCTTTCGGAGATCGTAAAGGGATTGGGACCTGATGAAAAAATCTCTTTTATCCTGCAGGATGCACAAAATATATTTAATCAGGATAACTCATTTTTTCAAAGCTTAATCTATCTTTCCATCTATTCATACGGCAAAGTGTCTTATATCCTTCTCTCCGAACCGCAAATCCTTAATGTAAAAAACACCGGACTGCAAAAATTTATTCAAAGATTTACCAAATACAAGTTTACCTTTTTACCTCTTTATGACGCGAAAACATCCCTTGCCGATATTAAGAGGCAGGAACTGCTGTTAGGTGTCAGTTTTGACAGATACCGGGAAATGATAATTAAATATTCACGCGGTTTACACGGAGCCATCCGTTCTTTTTGCTTTCTTCTTAAAGATCATCCCGATGCTATTAATATCAGGAGGCTTATGAAAATTGCCTACAATGACAAACTTTGCCGTTTCTGGGTTAAAGAGGTTTTAAACAGTCTGCCTTTTGAGTCTTTGCGGATATTCAAAGAAGTAAGTTTAAACAGAACTAAATTTCAAAAATATAAAAATAGTCTGGAAGGGAGATGGCTGGCGGATTTAGGACTGGTGAAGGGAAACGGAGAACTGCGTTTTCCTCTTCTTTTGCCAATTCTCTCGGAATTTTCCTTAAAGAGCGAAAAAGAGAAGGAAATAAAAAGAGTAAAAAATAATTTCATCATATATGGCGAAAAAGTCAATTTTTCTAAAAAAGAATTAGCGGTATTTAATAGCCTATACAAAAAAAAGGGCAGGGTTGTTTCTTTTGATTGTTTAGGGGATGCGCTTTGGCAGAACGAACCGGATAAATTTTCTCTTTGGGCAATAGCCCAAACTGTCAGAAGATTAAAAAGAAAACTCTCAACTTATTTTATTAATCCCCAGATTATCCGATCCGTAAGCGGAGAGGGTTATATTCTCATATAACATGAATACAGAAACACCAGAATTAAGATACACCCCATTACCTGAGACTATTCCTTTTGATAGTCCATTCAGTTTAGATAAGTCACCTGTACTTAGGGGATACAAATTCAATGAGGTTAGTGATGCATTATTTACATCCGGAATTCAATACTGTGAAGCGGAGCTATACCATTTACTTGAACCGTTTAAATCAGGGGATAGGAATGATCATACTTTGTTATTCAGGCCGGAAGCGAGCTATGGTGAAATGTTTTGGCTGTGGAAATCGTTGGCTTATGCTGTAATGACAGCTGGTGAAAAAGACGGAGTCAGCTGGAAAATACGTCGTTTTGGGAGGACTCCAATCATTAGCAGAATGTTTCTAGAAAAAGGACTCAAAAAATATCTGTTATCATCTGGGAATCTAACAAAAGGTTCACAGACTGATAAAAAGATCGAAACTTTGATGAATATTTGCGATAGGGGAATAGAAGAATTTTATTGGCCAATCAGTAAAAAAAAGGAAGAGTATATTTTTAATGAGGACATGGTTTTTTATCTTGCCGCCTCAAATTTTTTAATAAATCATGATTATACGGCAGATATTGCCAGTTTGAAGAAGGAAGGTTTATTGAATAAAAATAAATTTTCTCATTATGGCCCCTTTTATTCTTTTTTGGCGGAACTTATTTTTGATTATGCTGATGCTAAAAAATTTCAGGAATTTATTCTTGGACTGTCGGATGTTTTTGGCGGAGATTTAGGTTTGGCGATAGCTGTTTGTGAAATCAAGTCTTTAAGAATTAGAGAAGACAGAAAAGAAATAAAAATACCTCAGGATGAAGGTAAAAAGATATTACTGGATAATGTGGAAGCTATTCTGCAGGAGAATTATTTATATCAAAAATATATTGAAAGGCCGGTAATTATTAATGAGAATACTATAAAGGAAATTCAGGTAGCCGATGCTGCCGATCTTTCTAACTTCTGGCAGGAAATCTTTGAAAAAGAAGGAGTAAAGGAGGCAATGAAGGATTTGTTTGGTGAAAATATAGATTTGCGGCCAGTATACGAAACAGCCTTAAGTGAGCGGAAGGTTATTCCGGCGAGCTTAATGATGATTGCTGAAGCTTTAGGTTTGGATCGGGAGGAGGCACAGATATTGGCAGCCTTGTCACAGTTTAGCTGGGGAATGATTGTCTCTTATGATAATGTGGTTGACGGGCATAAGTTTAGAAAAGGTAAGGCGACTCAGGTGGCTAATGATGGTGTTCCAATTGCATTGGATATAACGATGTTATCGTTGGCTGGTATTTTAAAAAGAACGTTACACAATAGCGAATTAGTAGAGAATTTTTTAGAAATGCTTAATTTCTCCTGCAAAGGTGATCTTATCAGCAGAAGATTGGATTGGGATGACTCAACTGACCTATATGAGGAGAGCATGGCGGGATTAACTAAAGCATTCAGTTGGTTTCCCCAATATATCGGTAACAGGGTAGGATTGGTTGAGGCCGGTCAAAATTTTGCTGCCTTTTTGGCTGATCTTCATTCTTTAGGTCAGCTGAATAATGATATAGAAGATATTGATCCGCCACCTATGAAACATGAAGAGGGAAATGATGTCGGAAAAAGAATTACTTTATTCTGGAAAATTCTTATGGATTTGCCCAATAGTCAAGTTTTAGAACATGAAGAACAGTTGATCAGAAGAGTATTTGCATATAAAAATGGCAGTGAAGAAGCAGCAAAGGAAGATATTGCGAAAGTTTTAGCTATAGGGAAGCGATGTAAGGCAGAAGTATTGGCTAGAATGGAGCAAATAGTACAGTGGGTCTACAAAGAAGCAGGTAGGCACCTTGAATTAGCTTTTGATAGTCTGCCTGTGATGGATCAAAGAAATCAAACGTACAAGAATATTTTCGCTAATACTTTAGAAATAGTCAGAAGGAATTTCCTTTCCTAAGAGCCCACCATCTACTTCGAGTAAACTACTTGACAATTCCCGTCCCATATGCTTATACTATAGGTCATATGTTAGAAGCTGTTGCCGGATATATACATCCAGAACCTGTTTTCAAAACTTATTATCTGCAAGAATCAATAGTAAGAGGTGTCGTCTCTAATTTACAAGCTGAATGGGATCGAATAGGAAACAATATATCCAGAAGTTTCAGACGACTATCTCTCGGACTAAAAATTGGATTTGTTTCAGGATCTTTAGCGGTATTAGCAGCTTGTGCTCCTTCACCCAAAATAGATACGCAGACAATTCCTGAACCACAAATAATTCAACCAACAAGAACACCTGTACCGCTTCAGCCAATGGAATTATACGGAGTAATTGGATGTAAAGATGTAGGCTGGCCTCAACTCCCTGATATAATGAACGATGCCGCTTATAAAGATGCTTTATGGTATTTAGGTCAGGTTAATGGACCACTCCTTAATATGACTGATCCGGATAAACCTAATAGTGATCTCATACCTGTTGTTTGCACTACAAAGGAAGCGGAATTAAGGGGGCTACCAGTTGTTCTAGTGAATAATCCATTTGCAGATACTGCCGCACGATCTCGTGCCATAGATTTTGTTGAAACGTATTTAAGTAACTTAGAGTGAAGATAAATCTGCCAATTTGTTTTGATGGTTAGATTCTGTGGACTCTTTACGAAAAAATAAGGACTGATTTTCAAAAGGTAGTCCTTCGGCAGGACTTCGACGATGAGCTCAGTCGAATCGCTCAGGATAAGCTTTTTGCGAGGTCGCAGACTTGTTAGAAAATACGGAATAGCCTTAGAGGCTATAAACGTTATTTAGGCTGATAAATATGCTAAATTAGCGTAAATACCGCTTGACAATATGCCTAAATAGTGTTATAGTTCGTCTGATGATGATTCCAAGATCCCTTACAAATATAGTATTAACAAAATTAAGAGCCTCAGATAAGGGAATAGTGATTTATGGCGCCAGGCAGGTTGGAAAAACAACTCTAGTAAATGATGTCGTTCAACATAGTGGGCTAAAAACGCTGACGGTGAATGCCGATCAAAGCAAATATTTGGATATATTTTCTGGGAGAGATCTCAATAAAATCAGTAATTTGGTAGCCGGATATGAATTATTATTTATCGACGAAGCTCAAAGAATCCCAGAGATAGGCATAAATCTAAAAATAATATTGGATAATCTTAAACCTCTGAAAGTTATTGTCACAGGCTCATCATCATTAGATCTTGCCAGCAAAGTAAGCGAGCCGCTGACAGGAAGAATTTGGACATACAAATTATATCCTATATCTTTTTTTGAGCTAAAGAAGTTAAAAAATGTATTTGAATTGGATGATAATTTGGAGGAAAGGTTACTGTATGGCTCCTACCCAGATATTTTTTCCATAAACGGCCATATAAATAAAATAGAATATCTGCAGATTTTAAGTGATTCTTATTTATATAAAGATCTTCTCGAGTTGGGCGGACTTAAGAATTCTGCAAAAATACGAGACCTTCTAAAACTATTAGCTTTTCAAATAGGAAACGAGGTTTCACTTACCGAATTGGGAAGTAGTTTGGGAATGGGAAAAGATACCGTTTCACGTTATATCGATTATTTGGAAAAAACATTTATTGTATTTCGATTAAAGGGCTTCAGCAGAAATCTCCGTAAAGAGGTTACAAAGATGGATAAAATATACTTTCACGATTTGGGAGTAAGAAATATTCTCATCGACAATTTAAAACCACTGAAAGATCGAAGCGATGTAGGCCAATTATGGGAAAATTTATTGATATCGGAGCGTATGAAATATCTTTCCTACACACAAAACTATGGATCTATGTATTTCTGGCGCGTTTATACCGGAGCAGAATTAGATTTGGTTGAAGAAAAAGACGGGATGCTTAATGGATACGAATTAAAATTTGGAAAAAAATCGGTGAAAGCGCCGAAAGGGTGGAGGATAACTTACCCCAAGGCAAAATTTACTTTTATCAACAAAGAGAACTATCTCAAATTCATAACTGGAAAATAATCTTAATTCCTCTAGGACTTAACATGAAGTTGCGAGCGCCATCCCCGACGATCCTTTTTCTTCAAAACTGCTTGCCCGCCGAAGCTTTAGCGAAGGAGGGCACCGTATCAAAAACGGTTGGTAAAAGTATAACATAGCATTGTCCTTACCGGCTAAA
>MFJU01000010.1:0-34553 GCA_001779315.1 Candidatus Gottesmanbacteria bacterium RIFCSPLOWO2_01_FULL_42_22
AGTTCGTTTTACTTCAGACCAATCAAGATTATTGGGAAAAAGATATTTACCGAATCCTTCCACATGTTCAAAACCAAACATATCAGCCGTATAAGTCCTGATCGCTTCCGTCTGGTATTTAGCGGGACTGTAACGGTTATAAAAAAGATAGTAAATATAAGGCATACCGTTAAAATCAGCGACTACGATATTATCATAATGACCGGCAATTTTTGACGTTTGACTGACAGTCTCTTTCCAGCCGTAATTCCACCAGTCACTGTGATATGAATTAAGATTGATAAAATACTGCCGGAAAAAATAAGCGGTGGCAAGCGTATAGATTAAGCTCGTGACAATAACAGCTGTTTTGTTTCTATTGATTGTCAGACCGGCCGCAATCATTACCATAAAGGGAACGAGTGCGTTAAATGTCCGGTTGCTGGCGGGAACCATAAAGGTCAAAGAAGCTGGGATAAAGGAGATTATCAGCCACCCTATCAGCAATTTATTCGGCCGGTGGCGAAAGTCAGACAGAAGCCAATAAGCGCCAACTATAAGAAAAAGACTGTCAGCCAGATACATTATACCCATGCCCGGTATCCGGAACGGCTGGACCATATCTCCGTTTAAAAAAAGATATGCCGGATCGAAATGACTGAGGAAATTAGCAGTAATACGGCGCAGATACAGGTAGGGTTTGTTATGGTAAAACCTGACCAAACTGGCGGGAGCATCCGTACCGTCCTGTGTTATCAGCTCCCATTGTTTTAACTTCACGCCCCGATCGTAAAAAACGCTTATTGTTTTAGCGCGTCCGAATAAAACATCGCCATTTCGGATAAAACCCGAGATCAACGGCAATATGGATATTAACAAGGCAGCCAGAGGTAAAAATAAATAACGGGGTTTTTGAAGAAACCTTCGCCGGTAGAGAACCCCCAGCAGCAAAATTAAAAGTGGAGCGACTACTCTCAGTCCGTAATAGGCATACAAAGAAAAACCGAAAGTAAAAAAGGAAAGAATCAGGTAAGTTTTATTTCTTATTCCTTTTATAAACAAATAAACAGCCAGCAAAAGAAAAAACATGCCTACCGACACCAGCATGGCACTTCTGCTCTCCAAAATATGCCAGGGAGATACCGCTAAAGACCAGGCTGATAATAAAGCAATCCTGTACCTTTGTTTAAAATCAGTAATAAGATTTATTAAAAACAGATATAAAAGGTAAACAGAGGCCACACCCAGAATAGCGGATGGCAGCCGGACGCTTTTTTCGGTCAAACCGATAATTTTTACAAACGGTATCATCAGCCATGTCTGTAACGGAGGCTTCCAGTCACCGAAGGATCTTAAAGATACAGGAGAAAAAATTCCGTGTTCATCTCTGCCTGTTTGCAATAAGGAAAAAGCATTATAACCCTGATTAGCTTCATCCGTATATAACGATACGGGAACTGTATCAAGCCGGTAAAATCTGATAATCACGGCAAAGATCAGTATTAAGAAAATAAATAATAAATTTTTGCTTTTAAAAAATTCCATGGATTTTATCAAGATTGCCCGAGACGGAAATGGGATAATGCCGGAAGTAATAATGCAGCAGTTGCCCGTATTCATAAATCAAAAAAAGCGACAGACAGATTATCAGGGTTTTAAAAAATTTATTCCGTACCTGGAAGGAAAAGGTCATCCCTGTTCCGATTAAAATTGACCAGAGAGGTCCCGATAAATAAAAAAGCCTGCTTTCCGGAAAATCAGGACTGAAAGCGGAAAAAATCAGAACCCAGGCCAGAAACAGCATAAGTATTTTTTTTCCGGGAAACTGCTTTATCAGTCCGATCAGAAAAAAAGGTAAAAAAGTCACATAGTTGATTCCGAATTCACTCAATCCACCCCACCAAAATGTAATATTCCGATAGAACAGCAAATTCGGCGATATTAGAATAAATAAATTATTCAATATATGAGCAATAGGCAATAAAAACTTGAATTTTATATACCAAATACCGGGTATAACGGCAAAAACAAAGGGGGCAAGCCTCAAAATTAATTTCGTATTATTTTTTTTAAGTAAATATCTGAGTAAATAAATCACCGATAAGAAAAGAACGGCTGACGATAAATTAACGGAAGAAAAAATCCTGCCCTGCTCAATTGCCCAGGGAAATAATGAATAAGCCCAGGCAGACAATAACGCTGTCTTACGGCTTAAATTGAATTGCTTTGCCAGATAAAAAACAATCCATGTCAGCAATATGCCTGCTGCTGCCGAAAGGATTCTGAGTATGATAACCGTATTTTCAGTCTGGGGAGGAACAGAAGTAATTTTCCACAATCTTAAAAATGCACTCTGAATGATTATTAAATGCAAAGTTAATAGCAACGGCATATTATTCGTTCAGGTTTTCCGCAATTTGAAGGGCGATGGATCCGTCCAGATAGCGGATGGTTTTAAGAATTTTGGCTTGGGGCGGAAAATCCCGGGGAGGACCTACCAGCAGATATTTTTCCTGACCGGTCAATTCATAATATTTAAAATTCCTGAATTCGTATTTATCGAATTTGTTTCTTTCATCGGCAAAGCCGCCGGAAACCGTGCCTCCCACCCTTAAATATTGTCGGGGAGGATATTGAGTGTAGTATAGCCAAAAGATATGCGGCATATCGGTTCCCAAAGAGACTAGCACTTTATTATAATTTGCTTTTACGTTTTCGGTGTACTCGACGGCCTGGCGCCGTCCGTATATCCAATTTCTTGACAATTCATAATTGGTATGGAAATAATACTGGTGCAAATATTTGCCGAATGAAAAAATGAAGACTGGCAGAAATGTCCAGACGGCAGCTTTATAAAGAATATGCCATTCCCTTTTGAGATAAATCAAAATATTCCACATGCCTAAAGCAGTAAAAACCTGTAATGTCGGCAGAATTATTTCACTTCTGACAGAGTGGGGAGACTGCCAGGTAACCGAGGCCGGCAAAGGCGCCAAAAATAACCACAGAGGCAATATCAGATTTTTTCTTTTGGCATATTTCAAAATAAAGAAACCCAGACCGCTGATAATAAAAATGTAATCGAAGAAATAAACCATGCCGAAACCGGGCGCGTGATGAAGCGGAGCATCACCCTCTACCACCAGGAATTTGGGTGAATAATGCGACAGATAGTTGGCAACTATCCTTTTAAGATTTTCATAATTGTAAATACTGAAGCGCCGGTTATGGAAGAGCCGGCCGGTTGTATATGCTTCATGACTGATTTTCAAATCAAGGGCGATTTCCCCGGCAGCTCTGGACCGGTTAGCTTCCACTTCCAAATCATTGGTGACTATAAACCTTATTTGCGCATCCCGGTTTACGGCAATCGGCAAAAAAAACAGCCAGAAAACAAAATATATGCTGAAAAAGCCAATCAGAACTTTTTTGCCCGGCAGTTGCTTTCTTAACAGGAGCAAAAGGGAAATCAGCAATAAGGGGGTCACTACCCTGGCCGAGTGGTAAGAAAATAAACCCAGTCCGAAAAGAGCCGCTGAAGCAGGAAACAGAAAATTCCGCTTTCTTATCCCAATGAGAAAACAAAGAACCGCAGCGGTTGTAACCGTCACTGACAGATTTGTTTCGAAGGCTGCCCGGGAAAACTGCAGATGCCAGGGGGAAATTGCCAAAAACAAGGCGGAAAGAAGAGCAATCTGATTTTTTTCCGGCCGTTCTTGAAAAAATTCCTGAACCAGAAAAAAAACTAAAATTACAGCCAGCGATCCGAAAACAGCTGAGGGCAGGCGGACAGCGAAATCATTAAGTCCGAATAAAAAAATGCCGGGTATGGCAGAGTAAACGTAAAGAGGAGGCTTCCAATCATCCAATGAACGGAAATTTATGGGTAAAAAATGGCCGAACTGATCCCTTCCCGTCTGGATGATGGAATAAGCATCATAACCTAAAGCCACTTCATCCCATTCCAAAGCAATGGGTGTTTTTCCCAAATTAAAAAGCCGCAGGAACACGGCAATAAAAGTAATGACGCCAAGAAGCGCCAAAACTCTTTTCATCGGCTTATTTTACCACAGAAAGCCTATATATACGGTATTTGGTATTTATGCCAAAGCTTGATTTAAAAAGGTTTCTTTAAGTGTCGTGACCTTACGTAAATTGGAAGTATTGCTTAAAAAATGGTCTATCAGGAAGGATTCCCCATCTTCAGCTTCTTCTTTAATCATGATAGGTCCGGTAAACGGCCAGGGTTTTATCCGGTATTTGGTAAAGGCTTCCAGGAATCTTAAATTATATTTAAGCTTATTTTCCTTATCCAGGCAGATACCGCGGCATTTGTTTAAGTGATAGGAAAAACAAGCTGTATCCGATTTCTCTAACCCTAAAAATTTTGGACAAAGCTGGAATTCATAAGCTAATGTATACAGAAAATCCTGCGCCTGCGATTTCGAACGGAAAATTCTTAATAAATTCTCAAGATCATCCGTATTTATCGAAGAGACTTCCGCTATATTAAAGGTATATATTCCTTTCGAGCTTTCCGTTTTTTTAACGGCTATTAATTTTCTGGACAACCTCAATTTCCGGTTGTACACCGGTTGAAGTTTTTTAATAAGTAGCGACTCCAAAAATAAAGCTCCGAGTTCACCGGCTGTTTTATGGAATTCTATACTTTTAATCTGACGGGAAATATTGAGGTCCCGGGGTGAAAGATAATCACGGCTGAAGTGCGATTTAACCCTGTCTCTGATATTAATGCTTTTACCGATATATAACGGCATGCCTTTTCTGTCATAGAAAATATAGACTCCTGTCGATTCCGGTAAATTGTCCAATTCTTCTTTGGCAATATTTAACGGGACTGAAGGTTCTTTTAAGGCAACTTTTAAAGCTTTTTCAAACTTTTTCAGACCGGAATTTTTTTTACTTAATTTAAATATATCCCAGATGGCCTTAGCATCATCAAAAGCCCGATGCCGCTTGGCTACCTCCAGATTAAAGTGAGCAATAAGATGATCCAGATTGTAATTACGCAAGTCCGGATAGAGTAATTTGGACAGTTTGATGGTACAGAAATGTTTGCTGGTATATTGGATGCCTATTCTAGCAAATTCCTGCCGCAGTATTCCGTAATCAAAACGGATATTATGAGCGGCAATTATTGAATCTTTAATGATTTCCAATACTTCGCTGCCGATTAGATCAAATGTCTCAGCTTTATCCAATTCTTCGTAACTTATACCGGTCAGATCCAAAACAAAGGGATTGATGTTGGTAATGGGCCGGACCAGTTTAGAGTATTTTTTTACTACTTTGCCGTTTTCCGTTCTGATAAGCCCGATCTCGATTATCTGACTTTTGGCCACATGACTGCCGGTTGTTTCTAAGTCGATAAAAGTTATGTTTTGGGGAATCAGGAATTTTCCGGATGGCATTTTTGTCATTGGACGGGCTTATGACAGCATTTTAGGGGATTGGTGAAGCATATTTAAAATCTTTGCCGGAATTCCCTGGCTTTCCTCGTCATGGAAGGATCAGCTTTGCGTCCGGTAGCCGGAAAAATTGAAGCGATGGACATCCATTTTTTTCTGATCGCTTCGATATCGGCTTCTTCAGGTTTAAATTGAAGAACTGTATAACCGCTGGGATTGGTTTCAATTGAGACATCCAGTTTTCTGATCCTTTCGATATACTCATCTTCCAGTATAAAGTCGCCTGCCAATGATTGTGAGTCAATCGCATCCATGAAACCGGAAACATCGGTACTGTGGCCTTTACGGTTAATCATTAAAACTGCCGGCCTGACCTGAGGTTCGATTCGTTCCAGATAAACTCCCAAACTTAATTCCGTATCCGTCGCCTGGGGTTTCTTTAATTTCCTGCTTTTTACCTGTTTATTAACTGATTCCACTACCTTGAATTTCATTATTTCAAACAGTCTGTTTCTTTTAAGCGTTGAATTTTTTGGAATATATTTCCGGCGGAATGAGACAGCTTCTTCAGTTTCAGCAGGGTCAACAGATATGTTCCGATTGGGCAATACTTCAACTATTTCTTCATATTTATCGGATATTTTTTTAAGATCTGCCGATTCCGGCCAGAATTTGATTGATTTGCTCCTGGTCGATTTAAAGACTTTTACTTTTATTTTTAAAAGTCTGTTTATGATGGTATCGTCAATCGGAAACATACCGTTTAAAGCCTGGCACTCTTGATATTTACCGCAAAAACCTGATGAAGGTTCAACCAAATACCCTTTTTCGATTAATACCGGGATAAACGGAAATACTTGCGGCTGGTACATTTCCAGGAATGCACCTAAAATTGATTCAGTGGTAGTCGGAGAAGGATTTTTATCGAGGCGGTTCTTTATTTTAAGAATTTTTTCCTCTTCTACTTTTTTCCTTAAATCAGAAAAACTCTCATATTTTTTAACCAAACCTGAATCAATATACATAAAAGTAGGGAAAAAATCAGAATTTTAAACCTGTCTTCACAGTTTAACATATTTTAATCCGGATAGATAGGTGTAATATTTGGAAATCAGCTAAGATTAAATGAATCGAGAAATCCTCTAAAAAATGCCCAATCGCCCCTTTTGACGGCTTTCAAAAAATGATAAGGCAACCATAAATAATGCCGCAATAAGCCTATTGGGTTGTTAAAATTTTTTCTGATGAAATAGAATTGATTGCGGTAAGCAATCCTCTTTATCTGATCAGGTGTATATTTGTTTCTGATAGAACCTTCTTTTTGTTCATGAACAACTTTAGATTGGAACTCAAAATAAATTTTATAGCCCTTTTTAACGGCCCGCCAGGAGAGATCGATATCTTCCCAGTAAAAAGGATTATATTTCTCATCCAAACCTCCTAATTTTATCCAGAGATTTTTACGGAAAATACCCGCGCCTGCCGAAATCCACAACGTATCCTTTTTATCCGCTTCACCCTTCCAATGGACCAGAAAACCGCGCCTGAATTCTCCTAATCCCCTGCCTCTTAAAATTACTCCCTCTTTTTCCCGGCTTTCCTGTATAAGGCCGACGCCAAAGACAGCCGGATCCTTAAAATATGAAAGCAGGGGTTCCATAAAGCGGGCTTTAGGATAAACATCAGTATTGAGAAGCAAAATCAGTTCCCCTTCGGCTTTTTCAAATCCGTAATTGACGGTTGAAGAAAAACCCCTGTTTTTACTGCTGATTAACACTTTGACTTCGGGAAAGTGTGTTTTTAAAAAATCTACGCTGTCATCGTCTGAAGCATCATCGACTACAATAACTTCGCATCCCCTAGTTGCTTTTATGACAATGGGTAAATTTTTCTCCAGAAGCTTCCTGCCGTTATAGTTCGGAATAACAACCGATATTTTCACCATAATTTTTGTCTGAAAATTATTTCATGTTCCCCTGCCGGTACCACAATACCGGTCAGGGAAAGATCTACTCTGAGTGTTGTAATTTCATGGCCGTCGATTGATGCAGTCAAAAGCGGATCATAAATTTCGCTTAACACCAAAAGACGGGGATATTTTGTATTTGAACCGATGACTATTTCCCAAGGCCGGTAACTCACAATATCAGCGGTCTCCTGAGGATCAAGCGGTAAAGGTGTTATCTCTAAATTCTCCTGAATGACTGCCGTCAGGCGTAAACCCTGTCCCAATTTATACATTTCATTAATTGCCTGCTGATCATTATATACTCTGACTGCCCCTGCGGTTAAAAATGACCGGGGGAAAAAGTCGGATTTTTTATAAAGATAAGTTGTACCTTCTTTGGCTATCAGGGAATAATTTAATTCCGCAAGAGGGGTGAAACTCAAAAGATATTTCACATTTAATAAATCGGCCAGGAAGTTGTCATAAGTCGTGGGAGTGACAATACGGTTAAAGGCAGCCGGAGAAATATCCGCTTTTTGTCTGTCCCAGGCGGAAGCTAATTGACCGAAATTTTTCAAGTACAAAGGGTCATATCCGGCAATATCATAAAGCCCGTGCATGGCTGAAAAATTGGGCGGCAAAATTCTGCGGTCAAGGGCCATCACGCGGAATAATGAGTTATCTTCCGTTAAAATCCTCAAAATATTTGTTTCAGGATAAAGATAAGCAGGATTGGAAAAAGGCGTAAATTTCCATCCGAAACGCAATAAATCTGCGCATAAAATTACTATAAGGCCCGCCAGGTAAAAAAACCTCGTCTTCCTGTTCTTAAAATAAAACAGCAACATCAGAAAAAGATAAGACACCATAAATATTCCGGTAGGCAATATCAGGTTACGAATACTGACAACAGCATTGGCAGAAATGTTTAAACCCCTTATTTTCGGCAAAAGCAGGCTAAGCCAAAAACCTAAAATTAAAACCGCCAGGCTGTTCAGAACAAATAAGATTTTTTTAAGCTCTGCCTTCTCCTTATTTTTATTGCCGGAGAATACGGTTTCGGAAAGATTGTTAAAAGCAATTGAGGAGAGAACTGCCAGTGAAAAATCAATTATAAAAATCAGCCTAGTCGGCTGGCTGGTGGATATAAGCGGCAAATTCAGTCTTTGAAACATCAGTGCCAAAGGAGTGGGCAAGGCAAAAAAAAGGGATACCACTGCCGCAATGGAAAAAAAGCGGACTGTTTTATTTCGCATAAGAAATAGGGAGAATAGTGCTAGCAAAATGCCCAATACTCCCGTATAACCGACCAATTCTCCGTAATTCCAGATACCGGAATAATTTCCCGTGGCGGGATTTCCGAAAAAATCAGGTATCAGAAATTGGATAAGGTGCTGCCAGGGCAGATAAAATCCTTCATTTAATTTGGCCTGGTCAAAACTCCGGTAACTTTCCGCCATAAAGCGTAAAGTCGGCAGCAGTTGCGGCAGGGATAAAATAATAAATATCAGAAAACAAAGGGTTAAAATAAAAAGATTTCTTGCCCGCTTTTGCCTCCCTTGAAGCAGCCTGAATAGAGCGTAAGAAGCCGCTAATAAGATGCCGTAAGCAAAAATTTGCAGATGACCTGCCAAAAAGGAAACGGCCAGGGAAAAAATCAGCCAAAACATATATTTCCCGGAAATTTTCCCGATATTACGACGGGCAATTGCGTCAATTGAGAGAAGTGACAGCGGTATCCAGGCGGCCGTATGCAGAATGGTATTCCATTCCAGCCAGGCAATGGCATAACCGGAAAAGGCAAAGATCAGGCTGCCCAAAAAAGAGGCCATTTTGGACAATGAAAGATTGGCTAGATAAAGATACATGAAAAAAGCGGCCAGAAAAGTCGACAGTAAAACCGAGACTGACCAGGCAATCGGAAACGGCATCAGAAAAAACAGGATATTTAAAGGGTAAAAAACTGCAGACTGTAAATTGGCTAACAGACGGGTTCCTGCAAAGGAATAAGGATTCCTAAGAGGGAGATGTCCGCTTTTCATCTGGTTGACGGCTAGTTTTCTCCAAACATATTGCTGCCGTACCGGGTCCGTCACTAAATAATTTTTAAAAGCTATTCCGGAAGGATTACTGACTGCGAATGCATCCCGGTAGGGATGGTATAAACCGACAATGGTATCAGCAGGAATCGGCAGTTTCCCCAGAAAAATAAACTGCCAATAAAAAACTACCGTTATTAAAATTAAGAGGAAGATATAGCTGTTATTTTTTAAGAATTTCATTGATTTTCTCCTTATAATTATTTACGGAAAAAAATTCGGCCCGCTTCAGGCTTCTTTCGGCAAAGTCTTGCCGTCCGCTTTCATCGGATGCGAGTTGAACCGTCTTTTGCAGCAGTGTCTCTTCATCTTCCCAAAACCAGCCGTTTATGCCTTCCTGGATGATGTCCAATTGGCCTCCGGCCTTGAAAACTATCGGTACACAGCCTGAAGCCATAGCCTCTAATGTAGTAATTCCGAAATGTTCGGCTTTTTCCGGATGTTTGATTAGATCCTGTCCGTAGCCGGCCGCGTGCCAGTAAATTTTTGCCTTTTGATAAAAAGACAACAGATCGTTAAAATTCAAATTGGCATAAATGGAAACAGGCAGGTCAATTATTTTTGCCCGGAGTTTCTCTAAATATTTTTGGGAGCTTTCCTCCGAAACATTGCCGGCTAAAACCAGTCGCCATCCCGCTAAAGACCGTCTGTTATTTGAGAAAAAATCAATCAGAAAATCCTGTCTTTTCTCATGCATGTCCCCGAGAAAAAAACGGCCTACCGACAGGATAAGATTCTCTTTTTTCTCTTCCCGGTAAGAAAAAATTTCGGTATCCACGACCGGCGGCAGGACTGTGCTTTGAGTCTTAAGATTGCGGTCAACTATTTTTTTCATAAACTGCGAATAGCAGATAATCCGCCAATTCAATAATTTAAGCCTGTTATAAAAAGTATTTTCAGGAATATGCTTCGGGGACTGGATTATCAGATAATTTCTCCTTGAGAAAGGAAAGAAAAGACTGCCGTCTGTAGTATAAAAAAACAGATCAAACCGGTTGAGCAATTTGAATCTCTTGGCTGTGTCATGGCCTGCCAAGGCAGCAGGCTCAATCACTTTCCCCCTTAAATTCAGACCGAAAAACTCTTTAGCTTTTTTCTTCAGGTTGTCAGGTGCGATAAAATAAAGCTGATACTCGTCAAGTTTTTCTGCTATCTGAAGAAGATAGCGCTCCCCGCCTCCGTATATATTCCAATAAGGACTGTAAAAAGCTGCAGACTTTTTTTTCATTTGTTTTATAGTTATGTCCTGCCCTGTTGTTTCTCCCAGAGTTTGGCGTAAGTTACGAAGACGGAAAAAGACTGGTAAAGGCTTTCAATTAAACCGATAGTACCGGCCTTATAACCTTTTTCCCTGAAATAAGATTTCCAGAATACCTGTCCTGAAACTCTAAAAAAGCGCCACCAGGAAACAGACGGGTGATTATTTTTATATCTTAGTTGGGATTCGAATTCTGACCAGGCATTGGTTTTTTCAACCATTTGATAGAGGTTATTATGGGTATAATGCAATAGATCACCCTTAAGTTTAGCGGTATGACCCACAATCTGGGGAGATTCATGCAAACTTCCCTGCCAGCCGATGAGGGCATCTTTGCGGATTAGCCGGACTATCTTTTCCCTTACCGGCCAAAGCTGATTGAAATAATAATTTCTGCGGAAAATGCGGTATGCACTAAATCCGTCACCTTTGACTGACTTGATACTTTTGATAAGTTCCTCTGACGGCCGCTCATCGCAATCTATATAAAATAACCAGTCATTACCAGCTTTTTCCCTGCCGACGTTTCTCAAATAAGCAAAATCAAGTCCTTTCACTGAAAAAATTTTCGCCCCTTTTTTTCCGGCTATATCAGCGGTTTTATCTGTCGATTCATTGTCAATAACTACAACTTCATCGGCAAAAGTCAGCGAATCCAGACACTGAGCGATAGATGCCGCTTCATTTTTAGCGATAATGACTGCCGTTATCTTCATAAGCTTCCCTTATCCATCCTTCTTAAATAATAATCAATTACAGCCCGGCGTCTAACACCTGTCTCTTTCAGCATTGACAGAGATTGCCAAAACAGGGATTTTCGTGCCCTGGCAGAGGCGTATTTGAAACCTAAATACAATCTGTTTCTTGTCTGGTAGTACAAATGGATCTCGGAACCCACTCCTTCCGAGGATAAGGCGTTTTTATGCCAAAGAAAAGCCTGCGGACAATAAAATGTTTTAAGACCTGACTTTTGCACTCTGATTGAATAATCAACATCTTCATAATAAAGGAAATAGCGGCTGTCTAAGATTCCCGTCTTTCTGATGGCCTGTGGTGTTATCAGCATACAGCAGCCGGTGGCAAAATCCGTCTGGCAAACCTGGTTATACTGCCCTTTATCAACCTCATCCACTCCCCGGTGGGAAGCATAAACATTGCGCCAGTCTAACAGTCCTCCGGCATACCAGATGACTTTACCCTCCTCTTTTTCAGTGTATTTTTGCCTGTGGTATTCGAAACCTGGAGCAAAATAAATCTTCGGCGAGACCAAACCTGCTTCCTTATTTTTAAGGGAAAAATCAACCAATCGGAAGATGAGGTTACTGCCGGCAAGTGTATCGCCATTTAAAAGAATAATATTTTTGCCACCCTCTTTTAACGCTTCTTTTATTCCCAAATTAGAACCTTGGGCAAATCCTAGGTTTTTGCCTGACGCTAAAATTTTAATTTTGGGGAAATGCGATTGCGCACTGCTTAAATCCTCGTGGCCGTTATTAACCACATAAATTTTAAAATTGACTTTTTTTTCCCGTGAACGCAGGGAATCCAAACAGGCAAAAGTGGCTGCCTGATCTCGGTAATGCACCATGACCACAGCCGTATCTTCAAGCATAACTGTTGATTTTACGCAGAATCCGGAAGACCATATCCCGTAAAAAACCGTATTTTTTCTTTAAGAGTTCGTTGTAAAGCCAATAGTTGCGGATTTTACCCTCTTTTTTAACAACAGAGCGGTAATGGTTGAGAGAAAGCGGATCTTGCCGGAAACTGGACATTTCCCACAATTTCAAAATAACCGCGCTTTCCGATATCGACTGCAAAAGAGACAAAGCCAGCCCGTGAATGCCGTCCCGATACCCCTCATTCAAAAAAAATCTTTTTACGAATTCATTGACAGGGGTCAGGATTAGGGACTCAAGTGAAAATTTACGGTTGTTTAAATACAACTCCTTGGCCTGTATGCTGCTATAACGGTTCATACGCTCCAGATACTGTTCAATGCTCTCATAATGATGATGAATCAGCGCATACTCAGGCAACGCTGATAATTCTCTGCCCTCGCCCATAGTTATGGGCACACCATGCAGCTTGTCTATCCAGGAAACAGTGCCTTTTTTAAAGAAACGGATCTGATAATCCGGCCACCATCCGGCATGCTTTATCCATTTACCGAAAACCAAATTTTTTCTGGGAAGCCGGTAATAATTGATTGCCTCAGCCTGACCGTCTTTGAGCTTTATCAAATAATCAGCCAGCTTCCGGGGTACTTCTTCATCCGCATCGATCACCAATATCCAATCCCCGCGCACGCGACTCAAGGCAAAATTGCGGGCCGGTTCCACAAATCCGGTATAGGGATGCTGGTAAGCCTTCACACCTAATTCCAAAGCTTTTTCGACAGTGCGGTCTGTAGATCCCATATCGACCAAAATAATTTCGTCGGTAAAGGCAAGAGAAGTCAAACAGCGCGCAATGTTGTTCTCTTCATTGAAAGTCTGAACAACAGCGGAAATCATAGCCTGCTGTTTATTTTACAATGAATATTACTGTTAACCAAATTAGTTAAAAAGACATCAATAAATTTATTTAAGGACATGCCTTTAAATTTTGAGAGGACCTGAAAAGGGAAACTCACGCTTCCGAAATAAGGATAAGCTGATTTGAAACCGATAAATCTTCCGCTGTTTACAGCCAGACCTAAATATTTTACTGCGGCCAGCTGGGAAAAGACGATTGATGGTTTTAAATCGGATTTTTTTCCTGTCTGATAATCCAAATAAATATCATAAAAAATTCCCTTTGCCAAAGGCAGGCTTTGACTGCCTGTTTGAAAAATTTCTCTGCTGTTAAAGCTGATGGAATCCGGCCGGATTATGATTTTATCTTTTAAACGGCCTTTTCTTTCAGGTTCCAGTATGAAATTACCTGCTTCTTTTTTCAAACTGATCTTTTCTATATTATCGGAGATTCTCATGGCGTTATTTTCCGATAAATCATCGATACAGCCGGGTATTATCCGCTTTAAAACCGGCTGGCGGTCTGCTTGGACCATATCATTAAATAGAAACGGCCGATACAGCCTTAAATCCCTGATTGCCAATTTTCCTTCACTTAACTCAAAATAAACCCTGTATGCGGGAAAATTGAACCACCAGCCTTCTTTTGTTTTATCGGAATAATCAGAAGCATGTATTTCTGTCACTTCTGAAAATTGCGGGTTGGCTTTTCTGAAGATATTTCCGTATTCGCTCATGGAGGTAAAAAATAAATTGTTTTCCTGCTGCCGCTTTTTCAAATCCGCTACCTGTTTTTGAAATTCGCCAAAGAAACTCGCCCCTTCCTGCCCGGCTTCCAATCCGACCGTCACCTGCCTGGCCGAATTTTCACCGTCCAGATAGCTTGTCAGAAGATGGCTAAAATAAGCGGTTCCAAGCTTATGATGAGACAGGTAATCATTGGCCTGCAAACTGTAAGTCGATGAATCGGCCGTCAACCCGTAACCCCGAAGAGGATCCCTGGCGGCCCACTGTATGGTCACTAATCCTAAACTTTCCTCCCCGGAATCAGCCGGCAGCAAGGGATTATATTTGGACGGAAAATAAGGCACTCCCCAGGGTTTGCCCCAGACTCCGTAAGTATCGGTTTCAAACTGGTCAGCCACATCCATCAGATTCTTAATTTCAAATTTCTCTGCCAGATACTTTATGGATATTCCGTCGATATACCAGGAGCCTGCCGATTCCGGCTTGAAGCCGAAAACTTTGTTGAACTGCGCCATAATTCTGTCAATCATCCTTATCCTCCCCTCAATCGGGTAACCGGAAAACAGGATCTGATTGGCTTGCGCGCGGTCAAAATTACCGAAATTATAAGAAACCAGGCTGTCTGTAGCTAATTTTTCATCAACTTCGAGAAAAATACCCAATTCAAAATTGGGGGATTCTTCCAAATAAGCGGTAACTTCCCGATCCTCAAGACCGGCATAAGTCAGAAGGACCGTGGCCGGCAAATTTTCCTTTTTCAGATAATCCAACAAAAGCTTCGGTTTGGCGAAATCCTGCCAGTATTCGCGTGCGCGTAAAGGGATGACGACGGTCGCATACGAGGCTGAAAGAGGCGCAGGCAAGCATAAAATCAGGAAAAAGAAAACTGGCAATAGCCATTTTCTCATGCTTTAACCAAAAATTTCGGCAGGTAGGGCATAATCTCATTTTTCAGAAATTTCCAGGCTAGGACGGCATATATCAAGCCTGATACCAGCATAAAAAATCCTAAAGAAGCAAAATTATTGACACAAGGCAAAGTAATCAGTGCCAGACTACCTGAAATTAAAATCATCAGAAACGGCTTGGCCAGATTTTTTCCGAAATTAAAATTCACTTCTTTTTTCAGCATTCCCAGAGGCAGAAAAAGCGTAGAAGAAATGGCTACGGAAGCGTATGCCCAACCGTTGAAACCGAAAAAGTAAGTCAATACCGGAACCAAAAGCCACGTCAGAACCGTCCAGACAACCATTAAACCTAAGGTTTTTTTTATTTTGCCTAAAGCATTCAGGGCATTGACTATCGGAGAAGAAAAAGCCGCCAGAATCGATGAAGCCGTAAAGAAATAAAAAGCAGTCAAAGCTTCCTGCCATTTGGCATACCTGGGTACTAATTCCGTTAACGGTTTGATATAAATTGCCAGAAAGATTGAGGCGGGAAAAATAAAAAGAGCCAGAAACAAAACTGCTTTTTCCAGGGCTTTCTTTAAAAGCTGTTTGTCATTTTGTATCCGGGAAAAGGCCGGGAAGGTCACTCTGATGACTGAATCCATAATTAACCTTAACGGCGTTTCCGCCCATTTTTTTGCCCAACCCAGGTAGCCGATATGGGAAAAAGGCAAAACTTTACCCAGATAGAGTGTCAGCAGGTCGTCTTTAACCAAAGCTAACAGACTGTTTGCCTGGAACGGTATGCCGAAGGTTATCAGGCTTTTTATAGACGCATAGGAAAAAGCTATGCCAGGCAGCCAGGGTGATATCCAATAGATACCGATCAGGCCGGCGAAGCCCCGAAAGATGGCCGCCCAGGCAAAACTGGTTATGCCGAAATTACGGTAAGCCAGAATGACAGCCGTCAGGTAAAAAATCAGATTTTCCAGAATTTGGGGAATAACCAGTCTGGAAAAATCCAGCCTTCTTTCCAAAAGAATGGAGGGAATGGTTTTTAAGGATGACAGAAAAAAAGACAATAAGAGCGCTTTGAGCAAAAAAACCCCGTCCGGACTTAAGCTGTAAAAGAAACTGATTTTAGGCTCCATTATTAAAGCAAGCAAAATTAAGACCAGGACAATTGCCTGCTGCAGGGTAAAAACAGAAAGCAGTTCAAGGCGTTCAGGTTCCTTTTTTTTCTGGATCAAGGCCGCCGCCAAACCGATATCGGAAAAATAGGTCAAAAATGAAATGACAGCTGAAACGATAAAAAAGACACCGAAAACAGCCGGAGACAGCAGGATAGTTAAAATGAGAGTGGCGCTAAAAGTAATAAATTGGAGGAGAAAAGTCCGGCCGGTCATCGCCATAACACCCTTGACTATCTTGCCGCGAACCACAGCTGCCCTCCCCGTATCCATGCACGTATTATATTACAAAGAGCGCCAATCAGTCTGTGAGGTTAAATTTGTATTTGCTGGCAAAAGAATAGCTGGTAACAATATCTTCCCGCTTAAAAATAAACTGCAGCGCATCCTGGTTATTGAGGGCATGTTTATTCTCCGAATCCGGTTTGACAGCGAAAATAACTTCTTTATTCCCATCAAATGGATATGTCTTGGCTCTGACGATTAACCTTTCGGCTATTCTGGCCCTGCGCGGAGCCCAATGTATTTTACTGTTGAATGCTACCAAAAATATGGATGATACTCCGGCTGATATAAGGAGCATAGCCGTGAAGAATACCGTCCCACGATTATTTTTTTTGGAAAGATGTGAAACAAAAATCTCAAAGGCACAACTAAATGACAAAAGCAAGCCAACCATCGAAATGATCAAGTAATAACTGAAGGCATGGAAACGGAAAAAGATGATTGGTGTTAAACCAATTAAATACCAGATAATTCCGAACCAAAACAAGTGAAGAGAAGCGCTGTTTTTGTTCTTAAAAAGTTGGCTGACTGAGAAAAAAGACAAAAACAGATTAACTAAAGTCGTCAGGGTGAAAATTAATACATATGAGGCAAATTCCCTGACAAATTGAGGATTTAGCAAACCGAACTTATAAAATTGACCTTGAACTTCTTCCGGCCAATTCAAACTCCATAAAAAATAATTCCGTAAGGAATAAAAAGTTTCTCTGCCGATACCCAGGCTGTAATAACCGCTAATTACAGGCGGAAAAAACAGAAACCTGACGGCAAATAATATCATTGGTAAGAGAAAAAATGGCGACAATTGCCGCAGGTTGAATTTCCTCAGAACAAGAAGAGTATAAGATAAAAGTATCAGTGGCAATACTACCGTCATTTCATTGGAAATTAACGCTGCGGAAAAAAGTCCCAGTGAAATTAAATAAAAAATCTTATGGCCGGATCGGGAGATCAGATAGAAGTAAAAGGAAGAAAAGAGAAACAGCGGTCCCAGAAAAAATGACAAAGTCGAACTCCAATAAAAGACAGTATAATGAATCCCTGATACGGCATAGAGAAAAGCCGAAATATTAGCTGCTAATATTTTACCGCTAATCTTTTTTATGAGTTGGTGAACCAGGAATATATTTCCGGCATGCACCAGAAAGACAAACAAGCGGAACGGGAAGGGAATTGATCCGAACAGTGACTGTAAAATAAAAAAGGGAATTTGCATACCTAAGGGACGGTAGTAAATGACATCCCGACGGGGAATAAAAAAAGCAATGAACTCATCGAGTGTCCTGATTTTGGCAATTTTCAGGCTAAACCAATCATCCTGAAAGAAATAAGAGGTAAAGGATTCCCGAAAGATAATGGCTGCAAGAATAATGGCGGCTATCAATAAACCATAGTGGTAGAATTTGTTTTTCATGCCTGCCCAGAGAGTTATTCAATAGTATAATGCAAGGAATGCAGGAACCCAAACTTATTTTTTCCATAAAAGCAACTGACCGTAAAACAAAAGCCAGAACCGGTATCATTAAAACTGCCCATGGTGATATCCGTACCCCGGCTTTTGTGCCTGTCGGATCGGGAGCCTCCGTCAAGTCACTGACACCTGAAGAAGTTAAAAAATCCGGACAGCAAATTTACTTTGTCAATACTTACCATATGATTTTCCGCCCGGGCCTTAAGGTCATCAAAAAGGCAGGCGGGCTCCACCGCTTCATGAATTGGCCTTACCCTTTAATGACTGATTCCGGCGGTTTCCAGGCCTTTTCCCTGTCTGAAAGCGGACCGAGACAGACTAAGTCCCCTGATGAAAAATCTTTGGCTGAAATCTCGGACAGCGGAGTTTCTTTCAAATCAGCCTGGGACGGCAGCAGAGTTTTTTTGGGAGCAAAGGAATCCATGGAAGCGCAGGGAATTTTAGGAGCAGACCTGGTCATGGCTTTTGACGAATGCACTTTTTACCCCATCACGGAAAAAAGAGCTGCAAAAGCCATGGAAAGAACGCACACCTGGGCAAAAATCTGTCTTGAGTCGCGGCCGCATCTCAAACCTTACCAGTCTCTGTACGGCATAATCCAGGGATCGGTTTATAAAAACTTAAGGACTGAATCAGCACATTTTATATCCTCATTACCTTTTGACGGAATAGCCATCGGCTCTGTGGCTAATAGCCGGGAACCCAGGGAAAAAGTTTTTGCTGTCCTGGATTGGACAATGCCGCTACTTTTAAAAACAGTCAGACCGCTTCATTTTTTGGGGATTGGTGAAATTGAAGATATTTTTCTGTCAGTCGAGAGGGGCATTGATACCCTCGATTGCATTACGCCGACCCGCATGGCCAGAATGGGCTGGCTGTTTTTAAAGAACGCCGGACTAAAAAATAAATTCCGTTTTGATATTACCCGTCAAGAATATTCTCTGGATTTTAAACCGGTCGACCCCTCCTGCACTTGCTATACTTGCGTAAATTTCAGCCGCAGTTACATTCGCCATCTTTTCAAATGCCGGGAATTATTGGCATACAGGCTGTCTACCTTCCACAACCTTCACTTTTTCTCAAGATTAATGGAAGAAATCAGCGAGGCGATTTCTAAAAATTGTTTTTCTGAATTTAAAAAGGCATGGCTGCAGAATTAAACGGAACCAGAGCTTTAAATAGAGCCTTAAATAACTTTTTATCATCCGGTACAGTTTAAAACTTGAAACTCCTTCTATCCTGTTGGTGTAAACTGTCGGTACTTCTCCCAATTTAAAGCCTATCTTATGGGCTTTAATGGCAAATTCAGGCGATATGCTAAAACCGGATTCTTCGAGTTTGACTTTTGTCAATAACTCCTTTTTAAAACCGCGAAAGGCATTGGTTATATCATGAACAGGTATCCGGAAAAATAGCCTGGCAAGTCGGGTACCGGATGATGAAAGATAGGCCTTTAGGGGATCCAGATTGCCCCGGCTTCCTCCCGGCATATAGCGTGATCCGAAGACTAAATCAAACCCGTCCTCTATTTTTTTTATAATCGCCAGGTAAGTATTGGGGTCATCAGCCAAATCACCCATCGTCCAAATGATAATATTGCCGCGTGCTTCTCTCGTTCCCGCTAAAAGCGCCGTACCCATGGTATTACCTTCCTCCAATCCGTCAATTTTGCGGAAAATCGGACGTATAAGTTTGTTTCTTTGCGCTATTTTTTTGAGAATCGAGGAAGTCTGATCTACGCTTTTATCATCAACCGCAATAATTTCAAAATTAAGTTTGTGCTTTTTGGAAAAATCCAGAACTTTACCAAGCATCAGAAGGCAGTTTTTTTCTTCGTTATGGAAAGGTATGACAAATGAAACAGTCATCTTAGGCCGTGTTTTTCCAACTCTCTCATAGCCTCATCAACACGGTCTATAGCCACTTCATTTTCCGCCCAGGTAATGACTTCCTTTAAACCCGCTTCAAGGGAGATTTTAGGAGTCCAATCGAGTAATTTGCTAATTTTTGAAATATCAGCATAACAGTGACGGACATCAAGTTTGCGCACCCGGCCGGTGATTTCCGGTTTCACCTTTGAATGGTAAAGTCTGATTATAATCTCGGCCACCCCGGCAATATTAACCGGTTTGCCGCTGCCGACGTTAAATACCTGGTAATCTGCTTCCTTTTTTATCATAGATGCCAGACAAGCCTCAACAACATCACGGACATGGACAAAATCACGGGTTTGCT
The DNA here is from genome assembly GCA_001779315.1 of Candidatus Gottesmanbacteria bacterium RIFCSPLOWO2_01_FULL_42_22. Lineage (GTDB taxonomy): Bacteria > Patescibacteriota > Microgenomatia > 2-02-FULL-39-11 > 2-02-FULL-39-11 > GWA2-43-14. The sequence goes on from MFJU01000010.1 coordinate 20,045, forward strand.
TTCCGTCTTCATTGATTATAGGGGCCTTACCGTTCTTAATCCTGCTCATAAAGATGGCTGCCACACCGTTGTAAGGATTGGAAAGGCTCTGACGAGGACCGTAGACATTAAAAAAACGCAAGGCCACTGTGGGTATGCGGTAAGCGCTGCCTATATTCAAAACCATTTCTTCCTGAATTTTCTTGGTGATGGCATATATGGAATTGGCAGTTTGAGCAGTATTTTCATCTGTGGCAAGTAAAGAAACTATATGCTGACAGTTCGGGCAATAAACCTGGAAATCCTTTTTCTTTAATTTTTCTTCGGATCTCAAGGACGGTTTTACCTTTCCGCAATTGGGACAATCATAGATCCCTTCCCCGTAAGAACTCATGGAAGCAGCCACCAGCATTTTTTTAAGTTTATGTTTGCCGTTGGCCAACAGGTCAAGCAGGATAGCTGTCCCTGTTGAATTGACATGAACATACCTCGCCACTTCATACATGCTCTGTCCCACACCTACAGCCGCGGCAAAATGTACCACTGCCTCCATATCCTTCAAAGCGGCAATCCAGTCGGCCCTCCTGGTGACATTCCCCCGGATAAATTCCGCTTTTTTATTGAAATAGGCAGGCAGTCTGCCTGAGGGATGAATTTGTCTGTCCAAACTGTCCAAAACTCTGACGCGACACCCCCGTGAAATTAAGGCATCGACCAAATGGGAACCTATAAAACCGGCACCCCCTGTCACTAAAATGTTTTTTATGTTCATTTGAAAAGCGTTTTATTTTCCTTAATCCACTTGTAAAGTTTTTCCACACCCACCCGAACCCTTATTTCCGGTTTCCAGCCTAAAATAGTATTTACTTTGGAAATATCGCTGATATAGACTTTTTGGTCACCCGGCCGCCACTGCGAAAATTTAACTTTAATTTTTTTCCGGAAAAGCTCTTCGAGAATTGGGCCAAAACCGCTCCAAACAGACAGAATATTGGAAGATCCGCCTCCGACATTAAAGACCTCTCCACGGGCTTGACCGATTTTATTTACGGCCGTCTCGAAAAGTTTGACCAAATCATCTATATATAAAACATCCCTGACCTGTTTTCCGTCGCCGTAAATCGTCAGCGGTTTACCTAATATTATGGCTATGATAAACCAGGCTACCCAACCCTGATCTTCAACTCCGAATTGACGGGGTCCGTAAATGCAGGATTGCCGGAAAACGACCGTAGGCAGATCATAAATCCGGCTATAATCTCGGACATACTGGTCAGCCGCTCCTTTGGAACAGCCGTAAGGGGAATGGAAATCCAGTCCGAAATTTTCGGCAATACCAAAAGGGTAATCCCGGTAAAGGTAATTGCCCTCTTTTTCGATGATGGGCAGATTGTCCATCCCGCCATAGACTTTATTGGTGGAGGAAAAAATGACAATGGCTTTGCTTTTATTTTTTCTGACGGCTTCCAAGAGGTTGAAAGTGCCTAGAGCATTTATGTCGAAATCGTTTCTGGGATCCTCCACTGAAGATGTTACGGCTACCTGTCCGGCTAAATGAAAGATAATATCCTGACGGCGCACAGCACCATGAAGTTGCGGAAATTTGCGGATATCGCCATTGATAAATTCAAAAAAGCCGCTGCTTTTCAACCATGTCAGATTTGCCTTACTGCCCTGTCTGGATAAATTATCCAGAACGGTTACCCTGTATTTCTTTTTAATAAAATGGGCAGCGAGGTTGGAACCGATAAATCCGGCACCGCCGGTAATTAATAAGCGTTTACTCATATTTTGGCAATTTCAACCACGGTTTTTGCCGAAAAAGTCTCCATAAACCGGCTAAATCCCCATGGACGGTTTTCAATACCCTGACTGTTGAACCGGGATTGTCAGTCCAGATGACCGGGATTTGTTTGAGACGGTAACCCATTTTTTCGCCGACGATTAACAACTCGCTGTCAAAAAACCAGGCATTATCCTCAAGATGCGGTATTAAATGATCGGCTAATTTTCTGGTCACTCCCTTAAAACCGCATTGGGCGTCCGAAAAGCCGACGCCGAAAAATATTCTGATCAGGATATTATAAACCCTGGATAAAATTTCCCTCCTTAAAGTTCTGCCGGAGACTTTCGATTGCGGCAAAAGCCTGGAACCGATGGCAATATCATAACCATTCTCCAAAGATGTGACAAGAGTCTTAAAGGCTGAAAGATCGGTTGATAAATCGACATCCATGTAGCTTACGATATCAGCCGGACTTTGGCTCCAGGCTTTTTTAACTGCCCTGCCGCGGCCTTTTTCCTCAAGATGAATTACGTCGATGCCGGACTTTTTTTTGGCCAGATCCTTGGCAACAGCCAGACTTGAGTCTGTTGAAGCATTATCGGCAATGGTTATGTGCCAACGGTAACCCTTCAGATTTTTAGCGAGGTAACGATAGAGGCGCTCAACAGAATCTTTCAATTCCTTTTCCTCATTATAGATGGGGATGACTACTTCAACGGATGTTTCCGAGGCCATGTTAAATATAGTATCAAACCTAATGACAAAATGGAAACGATATTTGATAGATACCTGACCGGTGTATCGGAAAAAGTAAATTCAACCTGATTTACACCTGCCGGCATTTTAAAAACAATGCGCCCGCTACGAACGTCAACCGGTATTATCCGGCCGTTTATTTTAACCTGCCAGCCGGGAAAATAGGCCATACTGGCAATTATTTCCCGTGCCACACCCCTCACCTCATAGATTTTATGAATAGTAGTCTCCTTTATGACGGTTGCCTCGATTGCCGTCCGATATGTTTGAAAAAAATTTTGTGGTCTTGGAAAGTTAAGCGGTAAATACTCATCGGAAATTTTGGAAACCGTAAACCTTAAGTTTTCTTTCCTTATATATCCTTTTTCAGAAATTTCAGAGACAAATTGGGGCTGAAAATATTTCGGATACAGAAATAGACTGAAAATAATCACGACTGCCGCTAAAACACGCTTGAAATATTTTTTACTGCCGGAAAAAAGCGAAGAAATTAAAACTACGGAAAATAATAAAATAAAATTGAGAAACCGCCACGGATATTGAATAAAATCAAATCCCGGCAGCAGTCTGTATAGCGGGGAGGATACGGGCTGCGTCATAAGAATTGATATAAAAAGCAAAAAAAGAGCGGAAAAATAAAAGACCGATTGAAAGGCTTTAAAATTTTTATTTAGATAAAGACGTAACAGATTCAGGATAGCCAAAGTGGATAATACAACATGCCATTTGCCGATTTTGAAAGACATACCGTCAGCTAATCCCGGGGCAGAACCGGCAAAGCCCCAGGCAGAATCCCACAATTGAGACAGATAAACAAAATGCAGATTATAACTGTTGCTTCCTTTTGACAATTGGGAAACAGAGGTAAAGCTGCTTTCCCAAATAGCCGGAATTATAAAAAATGAAGAGAGGCCTATTGCTCCCGCCATGGAGTATAAGTAACGGAAAAATGACTGCCTCTCCCTAAACCATAAAGGCAGGATTAAAAGCGAAAAAAAGAGGGTTATTAAAGCAGTTATATTGTGGCTTAAAATGATTCCGCTCAACCCTGTAATAATCAAAATTACCGCCTTCTGGCTGAATTTATCATCTCTTTTAATCAGAAGGTATATCCCTAACAGGTATAAAGGTAAAAAAGCATAAGCATAAAGTTCGCCTGCCGCTCCCCTGACGTAGAGATTAAGCGCATGATAGGGAGCATAAAGGTAAAGTACAGCGGTCGCTATCCCCGCATATCTTCCATTTAAACGAAAAGCCAGAAAATACATGGAAACTCCCGCCAGCAGAAATGCGCTTAAATACATCAGATTGGTTGAAGCAAAAAGGTCAAAACCGCCGATATAAAAAAGGCTGCCCAAATAATAAGGTAAAGGGGCATAAAAATTGAATATCGGATATCCGAAACCGTAACCCAAATCAGCCACCAGCCGTACCGGAAATTGATGGTTTTTTAACTCCTGCGACATCACAAATATCCTGGCCTGCTGGGTATCGTCATGTACCGGGAAAGACTTATTTCCCAAAAGAGCTCTTACCGCAGGATAGCTTAATAAAAAGATTAAAGTTAAAGCCGCCAGATGCCGGTATAAGGAATATTTAAGCATTTTTTTTACTGATAAAAAGTATAAGGCAGTAAGCAAAAGCTGCCAGAGAAAGAATATCCGCGGCCAGTCTTAACGGTGTTTCCCGAAGATCGGCTTTAATAAAATGATCTCCGCTCCCAAGATTGGCTTCCATCACTCCCAACCTATTATCATATTCAAATTTCAATGGTCTGCCGTTATCCGTCATAAACCATCCAGGATAATAAATTGTATTAAGACGGAATTTAGCTTCTGTTTCTGTCTTAACAAAGAAGGAAGCTTCTTTGGAATTATATTTTATTGAGGATATATCCCCCTCCCCTTCTATAATTTCTGCTTTCTTACTGTATCTTTCAGCCGGTTTGGTTTTAACCCAGACGGGCATCAGTTCGTCAGCTGAAGTAGTCGTAGCATCATTCGTCAGATAATAGCTGTCTTTTTTATCAATTTCAGTTAACTTTTCGACAGAATTTATCTGCCGGAAAACAGCCGACAGCAGTAAAATTATCCCTAGAAAATATGCAGCTTTACTAAATTTTAAAAATGAAATTGAAAGAGCTGCAAAGAAAACAATCAAACCGCTAATACGCCAGGGAAAATCAACAGAAGAAAGAAGAGGCAGCTGCCAAACCGGGAAACTCCCAGGGGTTATCAAAAATATAGTTAACAAAAAAGCTGAAAAGAAAAACACGGCTGGCAGTCTGAATTTTTTCCGCAGTAAAATCAGAAAAGCCAGCGTCAAAGCAATTGCCTGTTCCGGCCCTAAACCGAAATCAGGCCTGCCTTTATTTAAGAAGGGCAGGAAAACGGCCTGCCAGGACAAAAAATGGACTGATTTATCGGCTAAAGGTATAAAAGATATCAGCAGAAATTTTTTTTCCAAAAGGGCGGGTATGATAAAAAAGGCTGCCAGACTGAAAGCCAAGGCAACCGGTTTTAATATCAAAAGTATGGTTTCCTTAAGCGGTAATTTTTTACGGCATATAAGTAAAGTTAAATAAGATAACCAGAACGGAAAAAACAAAAGCCCCATGACGTTATGCGTCAAAAACAGCAAAGCCAAAGTTAAAGAAAGCCACGCCAACAGGCGCAATTTATGATAATTTGCGGCATAAAGAACGGACAGATAAAAAATCAGGGGAAAGAAAACAAAGCTTAATGATTCGCCGATAGAACCGCGGATATAAAGATCAGTCATTCTGTATGGGGAAAGAAGATAAAAACCCCAGGCTAATATGGCTCCCTGCCAGCCGGCAATTTGAACTCCTAATAAATACATGGCTATTCCGGAAAAAAAGACAGAAAAGATAAAAAGCAATTTAATTATGGATACATATTCCAATCCGAAAAGCCTTAACAGGGATCCCAGGTAATAAGGCAATGGATAGGTGAAGGAAAAAAGAGGATAGCCGTAACCGTGATTTAAATAGTCCGACCAGCGGGGAGGTATTTGCCAGTCTTTAATCTCCCTGACCATTTCGGCAAGACGGACGATAGCCCATTCTCCGTCATGGGTTTCAAAAAATCCCGGACGGAAAAACGGTCTGACAATCCATAGGGAGAGAATTATAACAGGCAAAAGGGAGAAATAAGGTACAATTTTTTTCATCCTGCCTTAATCGGTTTTTACCCGGTAAAAATACAGGTAATTACTGCTGTCGCCTCTTTTGATTTTGAAAATTTCTTTAACTGTCCAGGCCGGGGACAATTTTTGGCTTTCCTTTAATACCAGGTATGTCGGCATCATTTGCGCGTCGCTTTTCAATTCTTCCAATCCGCTATCGACCGGCCAGAAACCTTTAATGGTGATATTTTTATTTTCCTTCAGGTAGATTTCATAGACAGCCGGGTTCAAACCGAATGTGCCTTCCGTAGCTAATGTTATTTTTTGATTTCCTGCTGCCTTTCGGGCAAAACTGATAACCTCTTCCACTCCGTATCCTGAAGGCCAATCATTGAATAATTGTTTCCGGTCCGAGTCAGGCAATCCGGCAGCAAGAGGATTAACAATTATTAAAAATGAATTAATAGCCGGCATAATCAGCACCAGAGGTATAAGCAAATACAGAAATTTAGCTTTTTTCGCGGCAAATGAAGCTAATCCGGCTAAAAAAGCAGCAGCCATGACATAAAGAGGCATGACCATAAAAAGTAAAAAACGGGGATACAACACTTTAGCGAATACGGCTAAAGCCGCAAAGGGCACAAAAAACCATAAAAATAAATAAATAATTGTCCTGTCCTTTCTGATGATGGCCAGAATTAAGGAGAAAATTAATACAGCAGTTAAAGGCCATGTCAAATAAACAGTCAACATGGGCAACATACCTTTGAGGTTTGACTGCAGAACTCTGAAGGGGTCCTTAATAAATTCACCAAAAGTCATGATAAAGGAATAATTTTTTAGCTCAATAATATAGAAATATGGCGACAGTCTCAAAGAATTATATATAACTTGAGCAATAAAAATACTCAATATGATTAATCCTGACCATTTTACCAGTGATTTTATTCTTGTTTTTTTCTTCCCATCGGCAATAATGAGCGAGAATGGGATAAGATATAGAAAAAAAGAGGCAGATGATTTTGTCAGCAAAGCTGACCCGGCCGTAATTCCAAGAATAAGCGCCACATCAAGCTTGAGTTTTTTTATTAAGAGAACCTGCAAATATAAACACCATATGCCAAACATGGCTAGCAACGAATCCATTAAAGCTAAACGGTCATAAACCATGGAAAAAGGAGAGATTGTATATAAAATGACTGAAAAAACAGCAGCTTTCCGGTCAAATAATGTTTTGGCCAGAAAATAAATGCCTATAACCGCCAGGGCTGCCCCTGAAACAGAAACCAGTCTTCCGGCAATCAACGGATCTTCAAATAATTTCAAAAAAGGGTACATGGCCCAGGTCATCAGGGGCTGTTTGCCATCGGTTAAGGAAATATAACGGTGGACGGGATCGTTAAGACCGATTTGAGCCCATCTGATATATATGGCTTCATCAGTAAAGATAGGTATTCCTTTAAGATTTATGATGCGGCTTATTAATACCGCCAGAACCGAAATCCCGACCAGGAAAAAATCAATCATAAAGATAGGAGAATTATAGCAGATTTACCGCTTAAATGAGATTTTAAAAAGTGGTAAAGTGACAATTAAAGCTAACGGGAGCAGAAACAAAACCTCTGTTAAAAGAAGGGCAGTTTGATCATATCTGCCGTAATAAATAAAAGGAACATATCTTAATAATGCGCTGAAGGACAAAACAATAGCAAACAGGCGCAGATAAGAATTTGTAATAAGTGAAATAATGCCGATTATGGTCAGGAAATACCATGGGTATGCTTCCCGTATATAAATTTGATAAAGCAGTAAAAGGGCTACAGCCGCAAGTGAAACTGTCAGAAAAAATTCTCTGTTTTCCTTAAGTTTTTTTACGGGAATAAAAAGAAGCGGAATGACGGCTCCCGTCAGGTATTTGACCAATACGGAAAACCCTAAAAACATCAAGGCCTGTCCCTTTTTATTACTCCAATAATAATAAAAAAATAAGAGCAGGAAAAAAAGCATTAATGATTCATTATGGGGACTGACCAGGCTTTCAATTATCACTAAAGGATTCAGTCCGAAATAGAGCATGTTCCCCATGTTTAATCCCTTTTCTGGTGAAGCTGTAATTTTACCGATTAAAAAGAGATTGCCCGAATATATAAGAACAAACAGAAATTTAAAACTTAATAAAGTCAGCACAAACTTCTGGAATCCGATAAACGAAAAAGGTATCGTTGCGGCAAGCCAAACAGGCCCGTAAGGATAAGTCCGGTGGGTCCAGTGCATAAATCTGGTCCAGAGATCCCGGGGAAAATCCAGAGCTGAGTAAACATAAGGATTCAAATGGTATTTAGTGACAATTCTGGCATCGAAAAGATAATTGAAAATATCATGAGAAAAAGCCGGGTAAGAAAAAATTCCCGCTAAAACAATTATCAGCAGTAACCACTTTAACTGATTTCGGCTGATTTTATATTTGCGGATAAGTTTCAGCCATTTTAGGTAGGTCAGGAATATCAAAACAAGCAGTATTAAATAAATGGCCGCAGACAGAGGCCTCCGGTAATAACCTAAACCAATCATCATATTCTGAAATTTCTGATAATATAAATAGCCGGAAAGGGTGAGATTTAAGTCAATTTGGGAAAAAGAGTATAAAGTCAAAAGGATAAAAGCAATAGCCGTTAAGCAGAAGTTTACGGAGTAAATTTTTTTAGGCATCATATTTGCCCAAGGCGCTGTTTAATTTAATCCTTAAAAGATCGGCTAGAGTTTCTAATGAATCTTTAAGCGGGTTAACATTACGGGTTTCCTGGTAATGCCATTCCACCGGAACCTCGGCAATGCGGAAACCTTTTTTCTTGGCCAGATACAGTAGTTCGATATCAAAACCTGCCGTTACCGTTGAACCGGAAGCTTTTCTCCTTAGGTCAAAGACTTTAAGTTTGGGAAAAAGATCCAGAGCAGCTGCCCGGGTGAATGCCTTAAAACCGCATTGGGTATCACGGATATCCAGATTAAGGATTAAATTTCTTAAGAACATAAAGCCTTTAGCCATCGCCTGTCTTAAAATGGGCGCTCCCTTTCTTTCATTGTTTCTGGATCCGATAATCACTTCGTATCCTTTGTCAAAATACGGATAAAGTTTTTCCAACTGGTTGATCGGAGTCGCCTGGTCCAAATCGCTGAATAAAATATACCGTCCCCGCGCTTTTAACACACCGGCCGTCACCGCTGCTGCTTTACCCTGATGCCTTTTTTTTAAATAAATAAAATTATTGTTTTCTGCGGATATTTTTTTTAAAAGAGCGGAACTGTCATCATTTGAACCGTCATCTACTATGATGACTTCGGCCGGGTATTTCTGCCTTCTTAGATAAGAAGAAACATTTTCCAAGGCGCCCAAACGGATATTCCTCTCTTCATTGTAGCAGGGAATAACAATTGTCAGGAAAATATCATCAACCGTCATAATGGATAAGTCTGAATACCTTGGCAGTCGAGACCTGCCATTCGCCGGTAATTTCAGCCTGTCCGAAACCGGCAATCTCCCACAGAGGATGGCCGAGAGGCTGGCAGATCTTTTCTTCGCAGACTATCAAAAGTTGCTGTGTAACGGTGTTACGTTTCGGATCTACTTGGGGATTTTCTATAATGTTCGGAGGACTTCCCCACAATTCCAGGAAATAACGGTAGGCGTGATCGGAATTTCTGCCGGCGATCAGCGCGAAATTATACGGTTTTCCAGCGGTTTTTTCGAAAACAAAAGCAGAAATTTCCCTGGTATTTTTAAGCATATTATTCGGTTCAAGCCTTAAAGGTGTGCCCATTATATTAAAATAGGAGAGAATCGCCAAAAGTGAGAGTGCCGAAAGTCTGCCCGTAATTCCCGATCTGAAAAATGAGGAAATCAAAAAACCGCTAAACAAAAAAGGCAAGGCAAAAAGAGAACCGAGATAATAATCATAAATGACTCCCCTGTATAAGCCGAATGAGAAGATACCCGTTAGCAACCAGATCAATAAGAATTTTAAAGCCGCGCGGTATTTTACCGATTTGGATTTAAAGGTATAGGCGGCCACTACCGTCAGTATAACCAAAAATATTTTGGTAAGTTCCGCACTTCTGATTATAACCAGTCTCCAGAATAATCTGACGGTGACATCGTTTATAGTGGCATAGATTCTGACAATACCGCCGGGTTTCGCCTCTTTGCTCTGCTGCCAAAAAAATCTCCAGGCACCCTGCGTATTGATAAAAGAATGTCTCAACTCAAACAGGATGAACGGCGACCAGGCAATGAAGAAAGAAATAATAAAATAAATTAAATATCGCCAGGGAGGCAGTCTTTTAAAGACCAGAAAAACAAACGGCGTAATAATAAAAAACATGAATGCCACATAATGCAGCTGGATCAAAATACCTAAAGCCAAACCGCTGCCTGTCAGCCAACGGTATTCTTTATTAAGAACAGCCTTCATCAGGCAATACATGTACAAAGTGGCAAAGAAGGGTACGATATTCGGATTCCATGAAGACCGGCCGTAAATAACCGTCAAAGGTGAAATGGCATATAAAAAAGAAGCCGCCAGACCGGTCAGTGGGCTGAAGAATTCCCTCCCGATGCGGTAGATGAAAAAAACTGTCGCCAGGGAAAGCAGGGCGACTAAGACTGCCGGTCCGGTAGGATCAAAATTCCATAAATAAAGAAAAGGCGCCATCAGGTAATAATAAACAGGGCCCATATAAATTGAGCCGACCGATGTGATCGGGCCTAAAAGAGTAAATTTCCCGTCAATCAGCATTCTTTTAACAACTAAAACATCCCTGCCTTCATCACCCAAAAATGTCAGATATTCGGAAATCCTGTATAAACGCATATAGGCAGCCGGCATGATGACGAATAATATGAAAATCAGGCTAAGGTAGTATTTCCGCAAAAACTTAATCATGATTTTTAAGAATGGTGAGTTTTCCATATAAAGCGGTTATAGACAAAATAACTGTAAGGAATGACCAGAAAAATAATGGCAAATAACATGGAGGGAAACCAGGCGCTCTTTCCGAATATAAAAGTACCTGCCCAGACGAACCCGCCCTGAATTATGACAGCACCGATAGAGGCGGCGTTGAACTGGATAAACTTGGTAAACATCTCTGAAACTCCGCTAATGACATGAGTTTTGAAAGTCCAGAAATTATTCATCAGGAAATTGGAGATGATGGCACATTCGGCTCCCACTGAAACAGCCAGGGGAGGCATCAGGTTTGCGCTAATTAGCAGTTTGGAAACTATAGTTTGAATAACCAAACCGATGATGCCGACCAAACCGTATTTGAAAAATCTGTTGGACCTTTCTAACCTTATAGCTATACTTGATTTTATATATTCGACAATATCCCTCAAATAATAACGGTTGAAACCGATTTTGGACTGTCCGTATCTTCTTTCACGGAAAAGCACTGGCACTTCGGTAAATTTAGCTCCGGTTTTTGAAAGTTCATAAAGAATATGTAATTGAAAAGAAAATCCGGCATTTTTCATTTTCGCCAAAGGGACACGCTCCAGTATTCCTTTGACCCTGATAGCTTTAAAATTACCGGCATGATCTTTGACTTCGTGGACTCCGGCAACAACCCAGGCTAAGAGGGTATTCGAAATATCATGGTTTAATTTTCTGAACCAGTTCCATCCGGAGACCCGGCCTCCTTTGATATGTCTTGAAGCTACTGCCACATCAAAACCTTCTTCGATTTTTCTGACGAGTTTGGGGAAATCCCGCGGATCCCACTGGAAATCGGCATCATTAGGCACAACTATATCAGCTTTAACTTTTCTGATGGCAAAATCGTATCCCAAAATTAAAGCCCTGCCTAATCCTTCTTTTTTCTTAGACAGAAGATGAACCTTTAATTTGTCATGGGGATATTTTCTGACAATGTCAGGTGTTCCGTCAGGAGACAGATCATCAACCACAATACAAATGTTTTCCCATTTCGGATACTGTTTTGATATCTCATACAATTCATCCAGCATTGCCCTGATATTGTCCTTTTCATTAAAAGTAGGAATGATATGGGCGATTTTCATCGTTTAAAATAGGCAATTGTTTCATCAAGACCTCTCCCTAAACTGACTTTGGGATGCCAGTTTATCAGTTTACGCGCACGGGTTATATCCGGCCTCCTCAATTCGGGATCATCATCAAGTCTTTTATCCTGATGGATGATTTTTGAACGGGAAGCAGTTTTAGAAACGATTAATTCTGCTATTTCCCTGATTTTCAATTCATGTGGATTGCCTAAATTTATAATCTTTCCGGCTGTTGCAGAAGATTCCCCAGTGGCGACAATTCCTTCCACCATATCCGAAACATAACAGAATGACCTGGTTTGGTTGCCTTTTCCGTAGATGGTAACCGCTTTTCCGGAAAGAGCCTGCGTAATGAAATTAGAGACAACCCGGCCGTCTGAAATTTGCATCCTCGGGCCGTATGTATTAAAAATGCGGATTATTCTTATTTTTGTTTTATATTTTCGGTAATATTCCATCGTCAAGGCTTCGGCAAATCTTTTGCCCTCATCATAACAGGCTCTCACTCCCGTCGGATTGACATACCCGTAATATGTTTCTTTTTGGGGATGCTCCTTCGGATCCCCGTAAACTTCCGAAGTTGAAGCCAGCAGAAAATTACTCTTATATTGGCGGCTGATTTCCAGCATTTTGTAGGTACCCTGGGAGTTTACCAGGAGTGTTTCTATGGAGTATTTGCGGTATTTAGGAGGGCTGGCCGGTGATGCCAAATGATAAACATAATCCGCCCTGTTTCCTAAACCTTTGATTTCATCCGAAACAAGGTCTGCTTTGATGAATTTAAACGCCGGGTTTTCAAGAAGATGACGGATATTATTGAGGTTTCCGGTTAACAGATTATCAATACAAATTACCCGATGCTTTTTATCAATCAACCTGTCACATAAATGAGATCCGATAAAGCCGGCGCCTCCGCTAACAATGCTGGTAATTCCTTCTTGCACAAAATCATTCAGACCATCGAGGAAACTTAAATCCTCTCCCGCCAATAATTCAGCAAATCTTCCATTGTTTTCTCAAACGGAATTTCCGGACGCCATCCGCTAACTTTCATGAATTTTGAAGCATCGCCTACCAATACCTCCACATCGGAAGGTCTCATCCTGCTTTTATCCTGAAGCACTTTGATTTTTACTTTACTCATCGATAACAACAAATTCAGAACATCGCGGATTTTCCAACTCTTGCCCGTGGCTATATTATAAACTTCGCCGCTTTGACATTTTTGAACCGACAGGTAGTAAGCCTTGACCATATCGCGTACATCGGTATAATCCCTTTTTGCTTCCAAATTGCCGACATGAACTACCGGCTCCTTCTTGCCTTTTTCTATTTCCGCAATTTGCCGGGCGAAAGTGGATTCGGCAAAGACATCACCGCGTCTCGGTCCTGTATGGTTAAATCCGCGGGTTCTGATAATCCTCATACCGTAACTTTCATGATACTGGTAGCCCAGATAATCCATTGCCAGTTTGGAAACCGCGTAAGGTGATAAAGGACGCAAAGGATTGTCTTCCCTGATGGGTAATTCGTCAGGTAAAACTTTCCCGTATTCCTCCGAGGAACAGGCAATCTGAATGGCAATATTTAATCCGCTTTTTTTAACCGCTTCAAAAAGATTGGCAGTACCGATGATATTAATCTCCAAAGTATTGGTGGGAGACGACCAGGACGACTGAACATAAGACTGCGCGGCTAAATGGAAAATGTAGTCCGGTCTGATTTCATCCACTACCTTATATAAGGAATGGGCATCAAGCAAATCGGCCTCCTGGATGATAATTTTATCCTGAATGTTTTCAATATTATCGGTTTTACTGCGCCATCTTTGTATACCGTAGACATTAACTCCTTCTTTTAAAAGAAGTTCCGCTAAATGGCTTCCGACAAAACCGGTAATTCCGGTAATCAGGGCCGTCTTTTTATTAGATTTTTTCATTATTTAACTCCTTATTCCCGACCGACTCCTTTATAAACAAAACCCATGGCTTTTACAGCTGCCGGGTCATAAATATTGCGGCCGTCAAATATAAATGGTGACTTCATGACTTTTTTAATTTCCCGTAAATCCAATTGTTTAAATTCATTCCATTCCGTGAGAAGTAAAATAGCATGAACACCTTCGGCTGCTTCTATCGGCGACTTAAAGTACGTTACCTCTGACAGAACATTGGCAGCATTGGAGGAAGCCACAGGGTCAAAAGCCCTGATTTTAGCTCCCTTTGCCTGCAACAGTTTAATAATTTCAATCGAAGGCGCTTCACGCATATCATCGGTATTAGGCTTGAAAGCCAAACCCCAAACGGCAATTGTCTTTCCCTTAACTGTGCCTAGAGTATTTTCCACTTTATAAACAAATCTTATTCTGGCATCTTCATTAATCTGATTTACCGCTTTTAACAGTTGAAAATCATATTTTTTATTTTTAGCAATGGCTATTAACGCTTTAACATCCTTCGGAAAACAGCTTCCTCCGAAACCCACACCTGCATACAGAAACATTCTGCCTAAACGTTTATCCAAACCGACCCCGTTTAATACATCCTCGACATCAGCTCCGACTGCCTCGCAAATAAAGGACATGGCATTGGCAAAAGAAATTTTATTAGCCAAAAGGGCATTGGAAGCATATTTAATCATTTCAGCAGACTCTATGGAAGTCGTAATTCTTTCTCCGTTAATCGGTTTGTGCAGATCCAGAAGTATAGTTTTGGCTTTTTGCGAGTCGAAACCGATAACAATACGGTCAGGATTGAGGG
>MFJU01000010.1:34582-36059 GCA_001779315.1 Candidatus Gottesmanbacteria bacterium RIFCSPLOWO2_01_FULL_42_22
CGATAACAATACGGTCAGGATTGAGGGTATCGGCAATGGCGCTGCCTTCCCTTAAAAATTCCGGACAGGAAGCAATGTCGAAAGGGACGTTTTCCCTGACGATATCCCTGATGACTTTGGCGACCTTTTTATTGGTGCCTACGGGTACAGTGCTCTTGGTTACAATAACGGCATAGTTCTTTAAATTTTTACCGATACTTTCGGCTGATTTAAAAACTGCTGAAAGATCCGCTTCGCCGTTTCCTTTTGAAGGAGTGCCGACACAAATGAAGATGATTTTGGTTTCTGAAACCGCATCCTCATAATTGAGAGTAAACTTTAGCCTGCCGGCTCCCAGATTCCTCCTGACCATTTCTTCCAGCCCCGGTTCAAAGAAAGGCATAATTCCCCTTTTCAGATTGTCAATTTTGGTTTTGGTCCTGCCGACAACCCAAACAGTATTTCCCAAATCGGCAAAAACCGCTGCCGTTACCAGTCCTACATAGCCGTGTCCGATAAAAGTTATAGTCATTTAAAATACGTCACCTCGAAAAGAGTCATGTCTATTTTAGAAGAATCCTTTCTTCGAGGTGCATTAATAAATATTATAATGAATCCTGAGTTTTGACGGTTTTTAAACCCTCTTTAAAATTACTCATCCGTATGCCCAATTTACCTATTTTATCATTTCGCAAAGTTAAATTAAACGGACGAAATGCCCTGTCTTTGAAATAGACGCTTCTGTCGATAGGATTGATTTCTCCCGAGAGATTAAAGACCGTACGGATAAGCCGGGTAGCCGCTTCCGCTGACAGACTGCTTGAGCCCACCAGGTGATATATTCCCGAGATATTCCTCTTTAAAAAGACCGACAAGCCGAAAGCGATATCATCAATAAAAGTCGGGGTAATTATGTGATCCCTGACGGCCATAATTTTACCGTCAATTTTCAGTTGGTCAATAATCCGATGCACAAAATCCTTTTTTTGTTCAAATAAGTTCCGGTAAGGGTAGCTTATCCTTAAAACGGTGAAACTGACGTCTGAGGTTGATAATCTTTCTTCACCCTGATATTTTGTATAGCCGTACCAACTGACCGGATTAGGCTTATCATCCTCCTGGTATCCATCTTTTGTTCCGTTAAAAACAAAATCAGTTGATATATAAATCACTCTTTTGCCGTTTGCTTTGGCCGCTTCGATAATATTCTCGGTACCGACAACGTTAATTTGCCAGGCTGCCCCCTCCTCACCCAGGATTTTATCGTCTTCACAGGAATCGACATCCGTCTTGGCTGCCAAATGCAGAATAATCTTTGATTCAGATTCCGAGATTACCCTGTCCACACTTTTTTTATCGGTAATATCTATCCCCGTTGCTAAACTTATGTCTTCAAATTCAAAATTGTCAGATAATATTTCGGCAACCCTAGTGCCGACCATACCTGACAATCCGGTCGCCAGTATCGGAATTTTCATAATTTTTTATAATTGCGGCG
>MFJU01000011.1 GCA_001779315.1 Candidatus Gottesmanbacteria bacterium RIFCSPLOWO2_01_FULL_42_22
CAAAAATTACCGGACGACGGTGGAAGCGATCTCCGGTCTGATTAATGCCGTTTCCGATCAGGTCTCAAGAAGACGGGAAAGACTGCTGCATATCGGGCTGTTCGG
This sequence comes from Candidatus Gottesmanbacteria bacterium RIFCSPLOWO2_01_FULL_42_22, assembly GCA_001779315.1. Classification (GTDB taxonomy): domain Bacteria; phylum Patescibacteriota; class Microgenomatia; order 2-02-FULL-39-11; family 2-02-FULL-39-11; genus GWA2-43-14. The sequence goes on from MFJU01000011.1 coordinate 106, forward strand.
TTACAGCCGGGGCTTAGGCAAAGTTCAGCTTCCCAGAGCCATTACTTTTACGTCCGCTTTATATTCACTCGGTATTCCGCCGGAACTCATCGGCACGGGCCGCGGTTTGGCGGCAGCCCTCAAAAAAGGACTTTCGGAAGCTGTCCTCAAACATTATCTTTTTTTGAAAGAGGATTTGATTAGCGCCGGTCATTATTTGAATAAAGAGAATCTGATTAAACTTTCCGCAAAAAACAATGTCTGGCTGGATATTATCGAAGATATTAAACAGATTGAAAATTTTTTAGGGAGGCAGTTGGGACCTGAAAACGCCTCCCAGCGGGAACATTATCAGCTTACCGGGAAAATACTGGAAAAATATTACCGCAATCAGAATTTCAGCCAATTGATTACTTTAGCCGGCTTATTGAGAAGAAGCCTCGGGTGAGCTATACTTACTTTTAAAAGATGAAGAAACTCTCTCTTTCCCGCCGTGCTTTGACCGCACCGGCCTCTGCCATCAGGAAACTGGTACCTTTGGCAGACAGTGCCAAAAAGAAAGGCATAAAAGTTTATCATGTCAATATAGGCCAGCCTGATTTACCTACACCAGAGGTTGTCATGCAGATGATACATAAATTTCCGGAAAAAACGCTGGAATATGCGCCGTCATCCGGCATGAGGGAAGCGGTCGAGGCCTGGGAAAGTTTTTACCGGGAAAAGAATTTTCCTTTTACAGCTTCCGATATCCTGATCACCTCCGGCGGCAGTGAAGCTTTGATTTTCGCCTTTTTCTCAGTGACGGATCCGGGTGATGAAATATTGCTTTTTGAGCCTTTCTATACCAGTTATGCCATTATTGCCGCTATGGGCGATATCCGCATCATTCCCGTTAAGACTCATGTTGAAGACGGATATCATTTGCCTCCCAAAAAAACCATAGAAAAAGCCATTACCTCAAGGACCAAAGCGATAGTTTTATGCAATCCCAATAATCCGACCGGCACTTTATACCGGGATGAGGAAGTAAAAATGATCCGCGATCTGGCTTTGGTGCATAACCTCTTTATCATTTCAGATGAGACATACCAGGAAATCGTCTTTGACGGGAAACGCGTACTGCCTTTTGCCACTTTTCCAGAGATTTTAGCGAATCTGATAATTGCTGACAGCGTTTCCAAACGTTTCAATGCCTGCGGAGCCAGAGTAGGCTGTCTTGTTTCGAAAAATGAGGAAATCATGGCCGCCGTCCTGAAATTTGCGCAATCCAGGCTGTCGGTGGCTACAGTTGATCAGTTAGCCATGGTGCCCATACTTCGAAACCATCGCCTGCATATTGCCCGCATCCGGAAAAATTATGAGGAAAGAAGAAATACTTTGATTGAAAATTTGCAGAGAATAAAAGGGGTTTCTTTCCGGAAACCGGAAGGGGCATTTTATATCATGCCCAAGCTTCCGATTTCAGACAGCGATGATTTTGCCCGCTATCTTCTGACCGATTTTAATGATCGGGGAGAAACGGTCATGGTCGCTCCGGCTGGCGGATTTTATAAAACAGAAGGACTGGGGAGGCAGGAGATCCGCATTGCCTACGTTTTGGAAAAACAGAAACTGGAAAGGGCTATGGAAATTCTGTCAAAAGCGATCACTGCTTATAACTCTAAATAAAAAACCTCAATAAATATCCATGAATAGAACAGCAATCAAAGACACTGTCAATAAAGTCGGTGAAACCGTGACTGTTTACGGCTGGGTGAATGCTATCCGCAAACACGGTAAAATTGCCTTTTTGGATCTTAGGGACAGATCAGGCCTTGTTCAGGCTGTGGATTTGACAGGAGAAGCATTTAAAAAAATCGGCAATGAATATGTTCTTAAAGTAGTTGGCTTGATAAAGAGCCGGCCGGAAAAAATGATTAATCCCAAAATAGTCACCGGCACCATAGAAATAGAAATAAAAGATATCGAGGTGATTTCAACTTCACTGGAATCTCCATTTCCCCTGGATACGGATGGCTATGACATAAATGAGGAAAGCAGAATTAAATACCGCTATCTTGATTTGAGGAGGCCCAGAATGCTCAAGAATATGCTCATAAGATCCGAGGTGACCTCTTTTATCCGTAATTTTTTGAAAGACAGGGGATTTATTGAGGTAGAAACACCCATTCTGACCAAGACGACGCCTGAGGGCGCCCGTGATTTTATCGTGCCCTCCAGGCTTCAACCGGGAAAATTTTACGCGCTGCCGCAATCTCCCCAACAATACAAGCAATTACTGATGGTGGCGGGTCTGGAGAAATATTTTCAGATAGCCCGCTGTTTCCGTGACGAAGATCCGCGTCATGACCGAGCTTACGGCGAGTTTACCCAATTGGATTTGGAAATGTCGTATGTTGAACAGGAGGATATATTAAATCTGACAGAAGAGCTTTTTACCACTCTGGTTGAAAAATTATTTCCGGAAAAGCACCTTGCCCAAAAACCCTGGCCGAGGCTGAAATATCATGAGGTTATAAAAAAGTACGGCAGTGATAAACCGGACCTTCGCAAAAATAAAGAAGATAAAAATGAATTAGCCTTTGCCTGGATCCTCAATTTTCCCTTATTTACCGAGCAGTCTGAAAAAGATTATTTCCACGGCTCCGGCAAAGCCAAATTTGCCCCTTCCCATCATATGTTTACCGCTCCAAACCCGGATGATATTGCACTTCTCGACAAAGATCCCTTAAAAGTCAGGGGATTGCAGCATGATTTGGTTCTTAATGGTTATGAAGTCGGTGGAGGCTCCATCAGAATTCATGATCCCAAAATTCAGGAAAAAGTTTTTGAGCTTATCGGATTCAACAAAGAGCAGAAAGCCCAGTTTGAACATTTACTGACGGCATTCAAATACGGAGTGCCGCCCCATGGGGGTATTGCCCCGGGTATCGATAGGCTTTTGATGGTACTTTTAAATGAACCCAGTTTGAGGGAAGTCATGGCCTATCCTACACTTTCATCCGGCCAGACATCAGTTTTAAATGCTCCGTCAGAAGCAACACCCGAACAGCTTGCCGAACTTCATATACAGGTCTCCCGGTCTAAAAAGCCCGCTAAATAAGATGGGTAAAAAAAACCTTCCCGAAATAAAAATTTCATTTAAAAAACTGGTGAGAATATTCCAAATCAGTTTGTTGGTCATAACTTTGTCTCTTTTCCCCGGCCGGAAGATTTCCTTGCTCTCTAATCCCATAACCGCTGATAACACCAATCAAACAGAAAAGAAGAATATTGAGCCGGAATCCGTCCCGCCGCCCATACCGGTCCTTGTCCCGAATGTTTTATATCCGGAAATATCCGCCCAAGGGATACTGATCAAGGATTTGGATTCAGGGGTGGTCATGTATGCCAAAAATGAAAAACAGCCTCTTTCTCCCGCCTCAACCACCAAGATCATGACAGCATTGGTCACTTTGGATAAATTCAATCTCGATGATGTTTTGACGGTCAATACAGTTATTAACAACGGCAGGGTAATGAATCTGACCCACTTGGAAAAACTGACTGTCGAAGCCCTTCTCTACGGGACACTGGTTCACAGCGCCAATGATGCAGCCTATACCCTGGCGGAAAATTATCCCGGGGGATATGCTGCCTTTATATCAGAGATGAACCGGAAAGCCAAAGAGTTGGGGCTTACCGATACCTATTTTACCAATCCGGTCGGATTTGATGATGAAAATCATTATTCAACCGCCTCTGATCTGGCACGTCTGGCCTCATATGCCCTAAGTAACAAAGTTATTGCCAAGATTGTCGGCACCCGCGCTATCACTGTTTCCGATATTTCCTATACCTATTTTCATGATCTGAAAAATGTCAATATTCTGTTGGGTAAAATCGCCGGTCTATCGGGAGTAAAGACCGGATATACGGAAAATGCAGGGGAAATCCTTATTTCCGAGGTCAGAAAAAACGGGCATGCTGTCCTCTTTGTAGTTTTGAAAAGTTCCGACCGCTTCGGGGAAACAGTCCGGCTGATTGACTGGGTTTTCAATAACTTTTCCTGGGTACCTTTATCCGAAATAACTCCTTCTTCTCCCAAAATCTAACCTATTCAAGCCAGTCAGGTACAACTGCAGGATAATAAGCCACGAAATCATTATCTCCTTCGAAAACGTAGATAGGCTGCAGATATAGTTGAGGATGTGAAGAATCATAATAGGCATGATAGATATTTCTGATAGTGACGTTTTCATTATTTCTTCCCCGGTCGATAACGGTGGCGCGGCCTTCAGTTAAAGCCTGGTAAGCTTCTGCTCCCGTTATCAGGGGGTAGCTGCCGAATTCATCCGCGGCAATAGGCCAGAAGATGTAGGACAGTTCAATAATATTTCTGGCATTTAAACCGGGGGTTGGCGAATAGATGGCATAGTTATAACTTAAGTCAAATTCATCAGGCACGATTTTAAGGGAGTTCAGGTCATTGCGGAAATAATTGATCCTGACCGCATCGGCTGAGGAAAGTGAAGAAGCGAATTCAAAGTTTTTATTCTCTTCATTATATCTTAAAAGGTTGGTGGTGATTTTGCCGTTGACTAGAGAATCATCAGCCAGGTTGTTAAAAATCAGATAATCCCTGACATCGGAGATGGCTTTTTCGGTCGAATCGATTTTTTTCATTTTGAGGATTTGGGGGTTTTCCGGATAATTATATCTGAGTTGGAAATTCAGATGGACGCTGTCAATAAAAAGAGTTCTTAAGGGGTCCTTAGGGTCGGTATAATAATAATAAACAGAATCTATGGTCGGTTTCAGGGTAAATTCCATACGGCTGGCCAGTTTCTCCGTCAGATCACCGGATTCAAAAGTGGAGAATTTTTTCGGCATGTAATAAACATTGCCCGAGGCTGTTGTTTCCGGAGGTTTGCCTTCGATATTCTGCAGGGAAAACTTCAAACCTTCCGATGTTTTTAGTGTTTCCGGAAATTGGGGCCGGGGAAGTTTGTCGAAACGGACGTCAGGGGCAGCCGGAGGAGGCCGGTTCGAAGCGCGGTAAATTTGAATGGCAATGCCGATCAGAAAACGCAGAATCATGAAGATAATCAGGGAGATAGTTACCCAAAAAGCAGCTTTTCTGACGGTCTGCGATATTCCAGTTAAATTTGAGAGCATAAATTGAGTATAGTTTAGAGGCTGTGTTAGAATCAATAACATAAGCAGCTCGCAAACGGTCTTCCCGGTGCTCGCTCCTCATCCGAGATCCTGCGCGCCGGAGAATCCCGTTTGCTCCGCCGCAAATTATTATTAATCTTATGAAAGTGCGTGTACGTATTGCTCCATCTCCCACAGGCGAGGATCTTCATATCGGCAATGTCTATACAGCTCTTTTAAATTATGTTTTTGCCAAAAAACATAATGGCAAGTTTATTGTCAGGATAGAAGATACCGACAGGACAAGATTGGTAGAGGGCTCCGAAGAGCGCATCCTGAAATCACTCCGGTGGCTGAATCTTATATATGATGAAGGACCGGATATAGGAGGGCCATTTGCTCCTTACAGACAATCCGAAAGATTGCCTTTATACCGGAAATATGCAGAAGAGCTGGTTGAGAAGGGCAATGCTTATTACTGTTTCTGTACGGCCGAGAGATTGATTGAAATGCGCCGGACGCAAAAGACCAAAAGGGAATTGCCCTTATATGACAGGCTTTGCCGGAAAATTAAACCCGGAGATGGAAAATCAAGAAAAGAGAAAGAAAAATACGTCATCCGGCTAAAAATTCCGGAAAAAGGCACGACCGCTTTTCATGATCTTATCAGAGGCGATATTTCCTTTGAAAATAACTTGCTGGATGATCAGGTACTCCTTAAGTCCGACGGATTCCCCACTTATCATCTGGCTGTGGTGGTAGATGATCATCTGATGGAGATAAGCCATGTTATCCGGGCAGAGGATTGGATTTCTTCCACTCCCAAACACGTTCTTTTATTCCGGTATTTCGGATGGCAATTGCCTGTTTTTGTTCATGGTCCGCTTCTTCGTAATCCGGATAAAAGCAAACTCTCAAAAAGGGAAAATCCCGTCTGGGTTTCATGGTATAAAGAAGAGGGTTTTTTACCGGAAGCTATTTTGAATTATTTAGCTTTGATGGGTTGGTCTCATCCTGAAGAGAAGGACATTTTTTCCTTAGAGGAATTTACAGACAAGTTCACATTGGAGGATTTGAAAGCAGTAGGTCCTGCTTTTGACCTTACCAAATTGGAATGGCTGAACGGGGAATATATCAGGAAATTGGATGAATCGGAGTTGAAATCCCGTATTTTAAATTTTTATGACCGGGAATTGCCTCAGAATATTGTGGGCAAAAGCGTGCCGTTAGTGAGAGAGCGGATCAAAAAGCTGTCTGATTACATGCCTTTATGCCAATTTCTTTTTGAAAGGCCGGAAAAATACGAAATGGACCTTAAGCCGTATGATGATTTATTAAAATCTGCGGGAGACAGGCTGAAAAAAATTACTAAATGGAACGCTTCCGAAATCGGTGAGACGATGGTGCAGTTTGCTGAGGAAAAAAAGATCAAAAACAGTGGATTCTTTATGGTTTTGCGCGTGGCTGTTTCCGGTAGAAAAATCACTCCGCCTCTAAATGAATCATTAGAAATTCTCGGCAAGAAAGAAGTCTTTTACCGATGCCAAAACTTCTGATCGCCACCAACAACCCGGGCAAACTCAAAGAAATCGGAGAAATTCTTAAAAACATTCCTTACAGGATGATTACGCTTAAGGAAACGGGTATTACCGAAGATATTCCGGAGACAGGGAAGACTTTTGAGGAAAATGCCGTTCAGAAAGCCAGGTATGCCAGTGAAAAAACTCAATTGCTGACACTGGCGGAGGATTCAGGCCTGGAAATTGATTATCTCAAAGGCCGGCCGGGGGCCAGGTCTGCCCGTTATGTTTCCGGATCTGATGAGGACAGGGTAAATCAGGTATTGAGGGAATTAAATGAAGTACCTATCGAAAAAAGGGGCGCCAAATTTGTCGCCGTAGTTGCATTATTCGATCCGAAAACCAAATCAATCAAGACATTCAGGGGGGAAAGCCTGGGTAGAATTACCGGAAAAGCGGTTGGCAGTGGAGGTTTTGGTTATGATCCGGTTTTTTATAATTTTGACCTGGGGAAAACCAACGCCGAAGCTACTCCTGAAGAGAAAAACAAAGTCAGCCACCGCAGTAGGGCATTGCAGCAGGCGAGAATTTTTTTAAAGTAATGCTTCGTGCCAATGGGGGTTGGTTTCAACTGTCAAATCCAGAAAAATTTTCCGATCGGAGGCGGTTTCCAGTTCCTTCCTGGCTGCCATACCGATTTCTTTGATCATCCGCCCCTTGTCTCCGATAATCATTTTTTTGTAGCGGTCGGAGAAAGTAATAATCCGGGCTTTGATATAGGTTGTGCCGTTATCCCTGTTGCTTATTTCATCGACCGCGGAAGTTAAGGTATAGGGTAATTCTTTTCTTAAAAATAAAAAAGCTTTTTCCCGGATTATCTCGGCCACAAACGTTTTGCTGTCCATATTAAGAGCCGGTGTCGGCCTGGGATTTTTACTGTCAATAATCTCTTTTTGTACCGGCAAATGGTTAAAAATAGCTTCAATCAGGAGATTTAGGTTGTGTTTATACAAAGCCGAGACTTTCAAAGTTTGGTTAAATTCTTCCTCAAGAAAGGCAAAGTGGGGATAGTAGGAAGGTTCTCTGATATCCGATTTGTTGAAGACCAGCAGTTTCGGTTTGTTTATTTTTCTGATGATGCCGATGATTTTATTTTCTTCATGTTCCCGCTCCCGGCTATGATCAATCAGATAAATGATGACATCCACATTCTCCTTCAGTATTTCTTCCGCTTTGGGATTGATTTTTTTGGATACCGGGTCCGAGACTTTACCGAATATCCCCGGGGTATCGATAAATATAATTTGGCCTCTTTCGTCATTGTAAACAGCATAGATGGGCATGCGGGTAGTTTGGGGTTTAGGGGATGTGATGGAAACTTTATGGCCTAAAAGATTGTTAAGGAGGGTTGATTTGCCGCTGTTTGGCCGTCCGATGAGGGCCACATAACCGGTTTTAAATTCTTTTTTTATCTCTTTTTTTTTCATTTTGTCAGGTATATTATTATAACTGTCTTGACAAGATACCTCCCGTTACAATAGGATAACATATGAAAGAGAGGTTTTATGCAAAAGAAGCTACAGGCACTTTATCTTAATAATAAACTGATTGTCTGGGCAGCAGCTGTTTCAGTCGTTTTAGCTTTGGGAGTGCTGCTTAAGGTCAAAGATGAAGTTACCCGCTTTACTCTGATTATGCCGATTTTTGCCGGTTTTATCCTTTTTGCCATCCTGATCACCCCGGATGAGGAATTGGAGGATGAGCAGCCGCAAGCGACTAAATCAACTCCGGTTTACCATAAGAGGACTAGAAAATCGAGATAATTTCATAAATTATTATTACTCCGAAAGCAACAGAGATTATTCCTGTTGTCATATTCATTATTTTTTTCAGTTTCGGGAATCTTGTTGCAGAAAACATAAAAGGCAAACTCAAAAGCACGGTGATTGCGCTCATAGCTGTAATTGAGCCTAAGCCAAACAACAGAATATAATATATTCCTTCAGAGACTGATTCTATAGTGGATAAAACCAGAATCATCAAAGCCCCGCTGCCGGCCAAACCGTGAATGATGCCAATCCAGAACGAACGGCGGTGTCCATGATGGTGGTTTAAATTATGGTCATGGAAATGGGTATGTTGCGATTTTCCATGAAGATGGACATGAATGTGGTTAAAATTTTCTTTGGTAAAAACAGACTTAAGACCTAAAAAAACCAGCATTACTCCGACCATCATTTCTAAAAACAGGCTGATTTCAGGCGGAATGTTAATTTTTAACAGCAGGACCAGTAAACCTGTTAAAAGCAGTGAAAAGGTATGTCCTATACCCCAAAAAATACCGATCAGACCGGTTTTCATAGGCTGGCGGTTGTCCTTGATGATGGTTGAAACAGCCACGATGTGGTCCGGGTCAAAAGCATGTTTGATGCCTAAGACAAACCCCAATGCCAAAATTACCGCAGACTGGTTCATCGGTTAATTACTATAGCAGATTCAAAATCTACTGGACAGAATTATATGCGGCTGTTATATTGTGGATTGTGGAGCTGCAGCAGAAAATATTGGGGACTGAAATGCGCCAGGTCAAATATCACGGTAATGTGAAATTCCTGATCTTTGAGTGCAACAATTGTCTAAAGCCTTTTTCGAGGATGGAGAGTTACAGCCGCAAACAGGTCAAAATCCACAAGAATGCCTGCTGTTTCTGTTCACCCGAATGCCGTACTTCTTATTTCAAAAAAACAAAGTTTCAGGCTCCTTCGGCCGAAAAAAGAAGTGCAGCTGCGAAACCCAAGACTAAAGGAAAATCCTCATTTTTCGGCTGGCTGGGTAAACTTCTTAACGATTGATGCCGGAAAAGATTCTTCCCAAAAGCTGGTCACGGCCGTAATTCTCTTTTGTTGAGTATATGATGATTTCCGCGTTGCCCGCATCCTGCTGAGTTATTTTTAGCTGCTTTTCCCTCTCCTGTTTTTTCAGTTTGTCGGATTTATTGGCAATTAACAAATAGCTGATCCGCTGTTCATTTAAAATATCCAGGATAGTTTTATCGTATTCGGTTAGTCCGATCTTCATATCAATAATTAATATCACCAGCCTGTTTTTAACGTCACTGTACATCAGATACCACAGGATCATTTTTCTTAGTTTGTCATGCAATTTGCCGGGTACTTTGGCAAAGCCGTAACCGGGGAAATCGACAAAATAAAATTGGTTGTTGACTAGGAAAAAATCCATCCTGAGAGTTTTGCCCGGACTGCGGCTGGTTCTGGCGAGTGAGCGCTGGGGGACAAGGGAATTGATCAGTGAGGATTTGCCCACATTGGACCTGCCCATGAAGGCAATTTGGAATTTGCCGTCATAGAGAAGGGGATCTGTGCCGGTAATGCCTTTTAAATATTTAGCCGTATTAATTTTCATAATTGGCTATTAACAATTATAACCGAAAGTAGTATTCTAGAGTTTATGAGTGATACTCAGGAAGTTTGCCCGAAATGCGGTTCACCTCTTTCCGAAGTGACA
>MFJU01000012.1 GCA_001779315.1 Candidatus Gottesmanbacteria bacterium RIFCSPLOWO2_01_FULL_42_22
GTACAACCGGAGTTGTTGGTCCTACCGGTTCCACCGGTTCAACCGGTACTACAGGTGTTGCCGGTCCCACCGGAGCTACCGGCTCAACCGGTTCAACTGGTCAAGCTGGTCCTACTGGATCAACTGGAACTACAGGCGGACTTGGTCCCACTGGGTCAACTGGAACAACCGGAGCAACAGGAGCACTTGGTCCGACGGGTTCTACAGGTAGAACTGGAGCTACCGGAACTGCCGGTCCGACAGGTTCCACCGGTTCTACCGGTTCAACTGGTGTAGCTGGACCAACTGGTTCAACCGGCTCAACCGGTACTACCGGAGTTGTTGGTCCTACCGGAGCTACCGGTACAACCGGAGTTGCCGGTCCTACCGGATCAACCGGTTCAACCGGTTCAACTGGTCAAGCTGGTCCTACTGGATCAACTGGAACTACAGGCGGACTTGGTCCCACTGGGTCAACTGGAAGTACCGGATCGACAGGTGTTGCCGGACCTACCGGCTCTACAGGTTCAACCGGCTCAACCGGAGTTGCCGGTCCTACAGGCTCAACCGGAGCTACGGGCTTAGCCGGACCTACCGGATCAACTGGAGCAACCGGAGTTACAGGCGGACAAGGTCCGACCGGTGCAACAGGTAGAACTGGAGCTACCGGAACTGCCGGTCCCACGGGATCCACCGGTTCAACCGGTGCCACAGGTCAAGTCGGTCCGACCGGTTCGACCGGAGCTACCGGAGCTGCCGGTCCCACGGGATCCACCGGTTCTACCGGCTCAACCGGAGTAGCCGGTCCAACAGGAGCTACCGGATTTACTGGTCAGGTTGGTCCCACAGGTTCTACTGGTTCTACTGGTTCAACAGGTGGTCAGGGACCAACAGGAGCTACAGGCAGAACAGGAGCAACTGGAACAGCCGGACCTACCGGTTCTACTGGCTCGACTGGTTCAACTGGAGTAGCCGGACCGACAGGAGCTACCGGGACAACTGGTGTAGTTGGACCCACGGGCGCAACTGGTTCGACTGGTACGACTGGCACTCTTGGACCGACCGGTTCTACCGGTTCAACCGGAACTACAGGCATAGGTGGTCCTACAGGCTCAACCGGCGCCACCGGTCCTGTCGGTCCTGACGGCACTTCCCTGCTTTGGGAATATAATACCTGTGCCGGACCAAACAGTTGGTGTGGGTTGATCTTCCCCTATCTTGGCGGAGAACAATCATTTGCGCTAGGCAGTGATGCCACCAGTTCAGCCGAAATTTACTTCAGCCCCACCTCCGGCCAAACATCTTTCATAGACATGCCCAATACTACAACCGATGTATTCAATGTTATCGGTGATTCGATCACCACTGGCGAAGTCCTTGACATAAACTCAACCTCTACAGGTCTGACTACCGGCGGGAGCCTACTTAGAGTTGACTGGCAACCGGCATCTGCTACTACTTCAACAGCCGACCTGGTCGTTATTAATATTAGTTCCGATGGCAATGCTGCCAATCTCCTAAATATCACCGATGCCGGCAGTTCACTCTTCAGCGTTTCAGAAACAGCTATGACCTCCAATATCCCAGCCAATTTCACCGCAGCCGGTGATGTTTCAATAGCTTATGACCTTGTTTTCACCAATCAGACTTCCGGAAATATCCTCTCTTATGGACCATTGACTATAGAATCGGGAGAAAGTTTTGAAAATAACGATCTGACCTTAAAAACCTACGGCACCGGCTCTATCATCTTAGATGCCGGTTCCGCTGCCGAAGTCCAGATCGGAGCCGGTGGAGCAGGCAGCGCCACTCCTGATTATTTTGCCTTAGATGTTAAATCGACGACCGGAGATCCCGGCACCGGCGCCGAAGGCTATATGTATTACAATACTTATGACAATGCCTTCCGCTGTTATACCACTTCCGCCTGGGCTGCCTGCGGCGGCGCATCTTCTCTTACCAGAACCGTCAAGATGTCTCCCGAATTTGACGGCGCTACCTTCACCGCTTCTGCTTCGTCCTCCACCATCGGCACTATGACCGCCGATACCATCAATGATGCCACCGAGGGCTGGCTCAATTATTATGAATGGACTTCGACTGAGGCTTCTTTGCAGGATTATCATTTGGTCGTAAAGGTTACTATACCTTCAGACTTCTCTTCCTGGGCAACTTCCAATGCCATCCAGGTTCTTTATGAAACAGACGATAATGTCAATACCAACAACAAATTTGATTTGACCATCTTTAATGAGGACGATACCCCGAATGTCCCTGTCTATCAGACTCTGGCCAATCTTTCAACTAACGATGACACTTGGTATACCCTCACCATAGACGACAGTGGTGTCGACGATGCCTCCGGTAATGAGTGGGATGCCGCCGACGAAACCGCCCTATTCCTCTTCAAACTGTATAGTATGACTTCGGCCACACCCTGCGGTTCAGACGGCTGTTACGTACGTATCGGCGATATTAAGCTGACTTACACCGCCAGCAATTAATGTTATGAAAATAAATTATAAAAATCAGTTTAAATTCAGCGGATTTATCAGGAAATTTCCTTTGAAAAAAATTCTGCCCGCTATTTTCATCATGTTATTTCTCCTGTCACTCTTTGTTAATATCTTTCTTTACTTTAAATTCAAAAAAGAACGCGTCATGATAATTAAACCTCAAATTTCCCCTCAGGAAACATTCGCTGAAGTTCCCCAACAGGTTAAACAGCTTATCCGTCTTCCCCAGGACGAACAGCCTCAAATTTTTCCCATTACCGCTAATACTCTCCGTAATCAACCTTTTGTCAAGGATGCCCAAAACGGCGACCTCCTGCTTCTTTATCTGAAAAACCAAAAAGCCATTCTCTACGATCCTGCCAAAAACCAGATCCTCAAAGTTGGTTCGCTGACTTTTTCTACTGTCTCCGGGGAATTAAATGTTAAGAAATAGCTAAAAATTCAATATATTTTAGTCATAAAAATATGCTCAAAAGGTTACAAAAGAATACAAAAAAGAAAATCTTAATACTCTTGTTACTGCAGGTTCTCACCCCCTTCTCCTCTCTATCAAATATTGTCTATTCTCAGAATGTTGCCGCTCCCTCACCTTCTCCCTCTACTGCTCCTTCACTTTTTCCCACCACTTCAATTATCTCCCCCACCTCTATCATACCTGCCTCCCCTTTCCCTTCCGTCTTCGCCCCCGACTCCCCCCCGAGTGATGAAAATCGTATATTCACAAGCCTGCCAGAAATTACCCCTTTCACAACCATCACCCCGACGACCTCTCCGACTCTTGTTCCTACCATCACTGACTCACTTCTCTCTATGCCTTCAGCCAAAGTCAGGATTCCTCTAAAATTTCAAAAGCTTTTCAAACCATATTTTCATCCAACCGAGAGCATTACCGCTGTTGTCCTTTATGCTTATGATGAGGAAATTGAAACTGCCCTTAGCTATTCATCCGGAGAAAACCTTGATTTATTAATCGAAAAAGAATCAAACGTTGATTTTACCACCATCCGCATTCCCCCGTCTCTCACTTTTAAACCGGGCAAATATACTCTAACCGTCAAAGATAAAGTCGGTAATCGCGACTCTGTTAGTTTCAACTGGGGCAATATTGCCGTCAATTTGGATAAATCTGTTTACCTCCCGCAAGAAACTGCGTTTATGCATATCACCCTTACCGATAATGCAGGCAAAATTCTTTGCAATCAGGCTGTTTCAGTTGAGATTAAAACTCCCCTCAATACAGCTTCCTTCACCACCAAAGACAGCACTATCAAAACCAACCCCGACTGCCTTAAACAGGGCCTGGACAACAACACTTCCGACTACCAGTTGCCATATCAGATCCCGAATGACTTAGGTGTCTATCAGGTTACCGCTTCCGCCACAGTCGCTGGTCAAAACTTATCAAGCGAAATCTCTTTTAAAGTAGAAAGTAAGCGCCCCTATACTTTGGAAAGAAAAACAGTCAACCGCATCTTGCCTACCAGATGGCAGCGTATGGATATATCTCTGATGGTCGATGAGGATTTTAAAGGAACGATTAGCGACAGCATCCCGGATATTCTGGATATCGCCACCCCTGACGATCCCAATACCCGAAGATATGACCAGGTCCAGTCTCTCCCCACCTGGTACAACCGCGGTAGTATTTTGGGAGTCTCTATTCCTCCGTTATCGCTTCCCTTCGCAACAGTACAGAAGCAGACTCTCGGTTTTGGCGACAATATCGCCGATCCCCTCCTGAAGCGCATCTATTCCCAATTTGGTTTGGCCGGCCATGACGGCATCGATTTTAATGTTCCTTTAGGCACTCCGATACTTGCCGCAGATAGCGGTATGGTGGTTTTAGCCGGAGACGGAGACTATGGCCAGACTGTTGTTATCCAGCATGATTGGGGCAAAAGCTATTACGGGCATTTAAGTAAAATCCCTGTCACACTAGCTCAAAAGGTTAAAAAAGGTGACGAAATAGCTCTTTCCGGTAACACCGGCCTCTCCACCGGAGCTCATTTGCATTTCGGTATCAAGCCTGCGAAAAACGATCGCTACAATGGTTACTATGGTAAAATTAATCCCCTTCCTTATCTTGATATTCCCGATAATCAAGTCAGTCCGCTGACCTATACTTCCTTTTCAATTGCCAGGGTGAAAACACTTCAGTGGGATGTCAATATCAAAAAGGGCGAAAAAATCACCCTTGGCTATCTCTACAAAACACCCAATGATATGTCTACCAACTATCTTTTAGGTCCGATCACCCTCCGCTCTCAAGCATCAGCCATACCCGATACTGTGCTTTATTCCGACGATCTTCTCTGGCAGGTAGTTACGGAAACTTATCAGGTCTCCGGTGCTCAATTTCCTCAAAGTAGCGATACTTCTGCCTTTACCATGCTCAAGATCGATCCTCTGCTTTTGGCAGTTCCTGACGATTATCCGCCCCAAAAAGCAGCCTTAAACCAGGAAATCAAAGGCCAGTACAGCTCCCTGACTCTCTCCGATTCTTCATCTTTCAAAATTGTCTATGCTACAGACAGTGCTGCCATCAATTCCGCAAGTTTCACCCTAATCGACCCCCCGACTTCGCCAAAACCGCAAATTACCGCTAACAAAATCTCTTGGCCCAATATCGCTCCTTCAACCGACCTCGAGCAGGAAATCTACGACGGCTACGTTAATCAGAAGATAACTATCCAAAACGACACTGCCGTCAAAACCTTCAAATTCCAATTCGCTCTCTCTGACAATCTCTCAATTGAAGACTACTCGGGCCACATGCTGGTTAAGGATAAAAATACCCAGGAAGAATTTTTCCTTCTCCGTTTCCCGCAGGGAATAGACGCCCAAGAAAACCGCATTGACTATAAATACCATCTGGAGGGTGACACTCTTACCCTCTATCCCAACCGCGCCTGGCAGTATGAACGGGCAGTCTATCCCATCACTATCTATATGCCAATAAATGTCATCGCCTGGACCGAAGGAACGGTCCAAGTGGGAGAAAATTGCCCCGATCCTGCCTGTGGTAAAGACGGCGACAGCATCGACTTCAGACCTGCAGGCTGGTACTGGGGTACGGAAGAGCGAAGGCAACATGTCCAGGTTAAAGTGCCCAAATTGATAGAAACCGAACGGCAAGAACTTACCGCTACCACAATTGAACTACCTGAAGAGGAATCTGAAAGAATTAAAATGCAAAAACGAGAGGAGCTTAAAGACAAAATTCACGAAATATCCGGCCTCGTCCGTTATGGTATAGACTATACGAAGCTGGCAACCCCTGATCAACTGAAAAAAATCCGTGATAAAAATAAAAAGGAATTCAGTCCTGTCTTGGATGCCAGGAAGAATAAAGATTTTATCAAAAAAAAGCTAAATCCTCTCTTAAGCGTCATACCGGACAACTCCCGTTTCGCTTATAAACCGCCGTCAAAAATATCACTTCTTTCACAACTATTAAAATCTATACTCAAACCAGTCATAGCTCAAAGTCCGGATGTCAAAACTATCGGTTCCGCCAGCCGCAACTACACAACGATTGCACTTTGGGAAACCGGAGAACAGGGAACTTTAACCACCGAAGAACAGGGTACTTTATATAAAGACTCTACCTTTACCATATCTGCAACCCAAGCCATCAATGGCTCCACTACGACCTCTTCTTATTTTATGCATCTTACAGTTGCTGCCAGTGAGAGACATAATGGGACTAGAGCTACAGGAGTTATCATCGATTGTAATAGCGCAGATATTAGTGGAATTAATATGTCTGACGATTATACAGTATTAGATTGGATAGATATCACACGTTGTAATCAATCAGCAAGAGCTAGTATTATTACTTCCGGTGCTGAAGCTGTTATCGGACTTGTCATTCAAAATGCCATCGTACGTGATTTTAATCCTGCAACAGCTGTTACTGTATCTGGATTTCGTTTTGGTACTGATGCGACTGTTTCAACTATTACTATCAGAAACTCAATTTTTTATGCCAATGGCTCAACCGGTACTCGCGTCTGTGTTGGCAGTGAAGGTACTAACCTTGGTGATACCGTTACAGTTCAAAATGTCACTGCTCATGGTTGCACCAGTGGTTTAAAAGATAACGGTAAATCTACAATGGCTATCACCAATACTATTGCCATGGCCAACACAACTGATTTTAGTCTCACTGCCGGCCCGACACCGGCCAGCACTCAGGATCGCACTATCTCCTCTGATGCCACCGGTGATGATAAGTGCACAGGTACCTGTTATATCAGTAAAACTACCGCTAACCAGTTTGTCTCAACCACTTCTAATTCTGAAAATTTCCATCTTAAATCAGGCTCCGATGCCATCAATACCGGTACCAATCTTTCCGCTAATTTCACTAATGATATCGACAACCAGCTCAGGCCAAGCGCCGTCTACAATCCTTGGGACATCGGTGCCGATGAATTCGCCCCGACGAACAGTCAATTACTCAAACACGGTCTCTGGTGGGACAGTCAGGGTGTCCGCCAGGCATTTACTTTTTAAAAGAGGTTAAACTATGAAATTGGAGGAATACGATTACAAAGTCGAAGCTATGACCGATTATCTGCCCGCCTACAAAGGCTTGGGCGAAATTTACCTCAATATCCCTTCAGCCGGCTATAGAATCTTTAATGAAAATTCAAAATTAAAAAATTAATATGATTTACCAAATCGACCAGTCAGGCAAAATCGAAGATACAAACAAAATCACGATTATTGCTTATGCCAATGGTAATAATAAAACATTGAGTATGAAAGCTGCAGAAAAACAAAAAATGTTAAACAGGATGAGAATCATGGATAAACCTAAAAAAACTTTTATTTTTAAAGCTTTTGCCGGTCTTGTTTTTCTTCTATTAAAAGATGAGGATGTAGATGAGGTTATAATCGATAAAGAATATCCCGGACATGAAGCAACTATTAAAGCAATATTAGTTAGACTTTTTGATAGAAATGAACTAAATCCTCCAAATATTGGCTTTGCTCTCATCGGTAAAAAAAGCAAAGCACATAAAATTGCTTTAGAAACATACAGAGGCGAAAGAAAACCTGATATAAAAGTAAAAGCTGAAGGGGTATTAAATTTATTTAACCTAAAAAAAAGTTGGAGATCTTCCTCTGAGGGAAGATAACCCTTGACTAAGACTGTCAATTACGATCAGTGATCATCAAGGCATCCAACCTAACTAATAATATTAGCATAAATGATTAAAATGTCAATTATCAAAAAATTCAATCAATTCTTCCTCAAGAAACCGGAGTTAAGAATTCTCTGGCAAGAAGCACAGGAATTGACTTTGATATTTGGAAAAATTCTTTATACTTTAAAAAAATCAAAATTAAATAATTCAAAATTATATTATTATGAAGAAATTTGATCTCGAAGAAAGAACCGCCAAATTTGGGGTGAAAATTATTCGTTTTTGTAAATTGGTCACAATCAGTATCATTACAAAACCAATCATCAATCAACTGATCAGAAGTAGTACCAGTATTGGAGCAAACTACATGGAAGCAAATGGAGCTGACAGTAAGAAAGATTTCAAAAGCAAAATAAGTATATGCAAGAAAGAAGCGAAGGAAACAATGCATTGGTTAAGAATGATTGCAGAAGCTGATCCTAAATTGATAAATGAATCGAGACTTCTCTGGAAAGAGGCTCACGAATTAAGTCTGATTTTCGGTGCAATCAATCGAAAATAGAGTTTTGAATTTTGAGTTTTGAATTTGATTTGTGAATTTGAATTTTGTTATTTGAATTTTAATTAAAGGTATTATGCTCGACTTTCTAAAAAAACCAGACTTTCGCAAACCCAAGATCCATCATGATTTATTCAGTGCCTGGCACGGTCAGGGAAAGGGAGGCAAAAAGAAATCAAAGAAATTTTTCGTCATTCTCTCTTTTGCTTTAATTTTGGGTTTAGCCGGCTCTTTTCTTTACCCCTTCTATCGGCAAAAGGCTCTGGTCCACGCTGATTCCCTGATCAAATTCGATGAAGGCAACGGTACCAGTGCCAATGATACCAATGCCTCAGTCTCAGCCGGCACGATTACCAATGCTGTCTGGAAACCTGAAGATTTATGTAAATCCGGCAAATGCATGTTTTTTGACGGCACCCAGGATTATGTCAGTTTCACTGATGACGCCGATCTTGATTTTGCGGCGGCCGACAGCTTCACCATCTCCTTTTGGTTCAGGCATGCTCCCAAAACCAGCGGTACAGAGGTTATGGTCGTCAAGTTGGAAGCTGTAGGTACCGATGGCGGGTACCAGATACAGATGGAAGCAGACGGCGATATTACCTGCCAGATAGAAGACGTTGACGCGGATACCACCATCGATGATTCTGTCTCTTCGACCGCCGCCACCTATGACGACAATCGCTGGCACTATGTCTCTTGCGTCAAAAGCGGCACTTCGAGCCTGACTCTTTATATCGACGCTGTGCAGATTACCCAGGATGCAGCTTTGGATGCTTCCGGTACCCTGGCCAATGACGATACCTTTTATATCGGCATTGACGGCGACGGGACAAGCAATGATTTCACCGGCTTTATCGATGAGGTAAAAGTTTATCGCTCCGCCCGGACCGCCTCTGAAGTCAAAGCGGACTTTGCCGGTACCACCACCTCCCGCGGTAGCGCCGCCTCCTTCGGCCCCGATCAAAGTTTCCTTTCCAACGGCCTCGTCGGCTACTGGAAGATGGATGAAACAGCCACACCGTCAGTTGATTCATCTGGGAACGGCAATAGTGGCACTTGGAACGGAAATACAGCTGGCACTACCGGCAAATATGGGAATGGAACTACCTATGACGGCACGGGCGATAATATTACAGTCTCCGGAGATTCCATACGTACAACCGGCAATACAACAATTTCTCTTTGGGTCAAATCTACCTCAGCTGATACAAACCGTGGACTTTTTTACAAAGACAATGGTGGAGGGACAGGCGGATGGGGCATGAGGGTGATGTATAGCAATTCATATATTTACGCATCGGCAGTATACACAGCACCATCAGTAGACTCCCTCAGTACAGATGCTGTCGTAATCACGAGCGGACAATGGAACCATGTAACAGCTGTGTGGAAAGACGGACAGTACATTCAGCTTTTCATTAATGGAGTTGAAAGTTCTAAAGTTAGCACCACGGGCACCACTTTAAGGACATCCAACCAAAACCACTCAATCGGAGGCCGCCTTGCATCAGAATACTTTACCGGCCAACTCGACGACGTACGC
>MFJU01000013.1 GCA_001779315.1 Candidatus Gottesmanbacteria bacterium RIFCSPLOWO2_01_FULL_42_22
AAGTCTGCAAAATACTCCTGATCGAAACAGCTTTGGAATTGCCGTACTTTCGCCCTAAATGCTTAAAGGGAATTTCTTTATAACTTGCTCCCTTTCTTAAAAGTCTGACTTTAGCCTCAGCATATATGGCAAAACCTTCAGATTTTAAAGGCAGATCTTTCAAAAGAGTGGTCCGGCAAATAAAAGAGCCGTTGAAATATTTAAGCTTCAAACCAAAAAGAAGATTCATTAACGTCACGAATGTTTTCGAGAAAAGCCTCCGTGCCCAAGTCCTGCTGCCGCTATTGGCATTATAGGTCATAATTACGTCTTTATCTCCTGCTCTTTTAATCAATTCCTTCAAGGATTCTTCTGATGTATCGTAATCTCCGGGAAAACCGACGACATACTCCTTTGAAGCAGCTTTTAGACCATCTTTAATAGTTGGCCCAAAACCCAAATTCCTTTTATGATGCAGGACTTTTATTTTAGGGTTTTTACGCTTAAGCGTATCAGTTATCCCTCCGGTCGCGTCAGTCGAACCGTCATCGACTATAATCAGTTCATAATCATCTGCTTCTTTAACCGCCCATAAAGCTCCTTTAGCGGCATCTTTAATATTTTTCTCTTCATTATAGACAGGGATGATGACTGAGACTGTTTTTTTCATTTCTTTTTAACACCTATCCCCAGGGCAAACAGGAAATGCCCCATCGGTGCAAAACCTGTCTGAACCACTTCGTCATTCATGGTAAACATGAAAACCTGAGCAAAATATTTTTCCGTAAGTTGTTTCAATGACTCATGGGAATGGAGATTTATATGATAGGCTTTGCTTGGAGCAGAGGCATATTTTTCAGAAGTCTTATTGGGTGTCCCGATCAGTGTAATACCGTCTGGCACGAGAGATTTTACTGTCTGCTGCATATAAAGATTATTTAATTCCGGTTCGATATGTTCAATGACGTCTATGGAAAAAACAGCGTCGAATTTTTCTCCCGGAACTTCTGATCTGATATCCAATTCCCGGAAAGAAATATTTTTTATTCTTTTTAACCGCGCCCGGTTTGAAGCTATTATTTTCGGATCGATATCAATCGCTGTTAATTCTCCGACAAATTGAGCGACAACGGGACTACCGAATGCATCACCGCAACCTATCTCCAGAACCTTCTTTTTTCCGGTCAGCATGCGGGCAACAAATTTATATCTGGAAAGAGCAAAAACCAAATGGATAGGGTCCCGCAACAATGTCCCTGATGCCCAAGGGCCCAAAGCAATTGATTTTTCATACCGGTACCCGTGGCCTTCCTTATTTTTTTCCCTCTGGCCGAAAGTTATTTTGTTCATTAATTTTACTATTTTATCACTCATTCCTGTTTCAGGGGATAAAAAACCCATTCAAAAGTCAATTCAGGCTCGAAAAAATCATTTGGACTATGAATAAGCCGTACTGCCCCGACTTTTTCTCCCTGCAACTGCCTTTCTAATTGTGCCAGATAAGGTGAAATCCACAGTCCGCTCATTGCGTTATCGGGAACCAGGCGATAGCGGTAAATTTTTTGAGCGGTCTTATATTCAATATAAGTTTCATCCTCTTTCCATAATGCCTTCTTCAAATTTCCAATTACAGACCTGTCTAATTTGACTTTAGCCCTGAGAATTCCTCCCTCTTTCACCGGCGGGCTGACCCATTCCCCCCAATGGCCGGCAACGGAACCGCTTGAAAATCCTTTATTCAGTATTCCTTTTCCGTCCCTTTGCCATAAAACAGCATTCCGGCCTCTTTTTACGGGAGTGTAATTTTGCATGATGGACAAAAGAGCCTGCGGTTCATCGTTTAAAAGATAGCGGCCGTCAATTGAACCTGTCTCCCCGCCCCAATGCACTCTTGTCCAGAGAAGGTAATCAGGTGCTTGGGCTGACCGGTAAAAATTAGCATCCTGTGTATCAAGCCATGGGGTGTAAGCAACATAGGACTGCAGAACTGGCTTAGGCCGGAAATTTAAGGCATTAGCGTAAATGTAAGCAAGATCCCATGGGTAGACATCAACCGTTCTTTTGCCAATAATATTTTTTATTTCCTCCCCGAGCAGGAAATTCTGCATATTTTCCCGGGACTGTTTCTCTAAGGCGGCTTTATATTTCGGATAATGAATCGCCTGGCGGTAAAAATTTGCCGGTCCTGACAACCGGTATAAACGGCTGAATTCATTTTTAATAAAATTTATATCTCCGAAACGCGGCAAAAAAGTCATATTAAGAGACAATAAAACAACTGACAGAATCATTATTAGAAAACCAAGCGGCTGAATCCGTTTAGCGAATATGGTCAGCAATAAATAATAGTAAATAATAAAATCAACAATATTATAGAGATGCGGTGTGTCCTCCCGCATAAAGGTATATTTCCAGACTGCCCAAAAAGGAATAAACATCAGTATAAAAAGGAAATAGCCGTCTCCTGCTTTTACAAACACACTTTGGATAAAAAACAGAAGCAAAAAAGAGCCTAATAAGCTCCAGTTATTCGGCGGGCTGACCGTCATTGCCGAAGCATTGCCTGATGTAATCTCCATCATCCCTTTAAAGTAAGGCATGATACCTACCAGTGAGCCTTCCGATGCCAGCCAAAACAGGAGAAAAGAAAGCACCGAAGTTATAAAGAGAAGGCTTGCCTGAAAAAAGCCTTTTTTAGATCTCCCCCCGGCCAGGAAAAAAGCGTAAACAGCCAGAATTGAGGCATTGACCATGACATAATTCACCTTTATCAGAAACGTCAGTGAGCAAAAAATGGCAGCTGCTATCAAAAAAAGGGCCCTGCCTTTCAATCGATGAAGAAGCAAAAGTGTCACCAATAGAAATGTCGGCAATGACCAGACGTCAATGAAATTGGCAAATAAAAAGGCCAGGACAAAACCAGTCAGCAGATTTCCTTTTTTTTGCCTGTGGTTGACTATCAACAGAAGAGAGCTGATAAACAGCCATTTGCTTATACCCCAAAACAAAATGCCCCAGGCTAAATTATGGCCAATCGGCTGGGGGTAATGCAGAAAACCCAGAGGTCCATAGGAAAAAATAACATCGATCCCGGTCTTCAGCCGTCCGCTAAAAATGATATTCAGGGCGTATTGGTAACCGCCGTCCAGGGTAGCTTTGACCGGGTAACCGACATCGGGAAAAGTCAGGATAAGAATGAAAATAGCCGTTAAAATGAAAATACAGATTCTTTTCACTTTATAAAGCGCTTCCGCAGTATTAATAAAACCATTTGCAAGCCCAATAATAATGCTTGAAGCGGATTGCCTGTGACCGAGCTCTCCCCGACTCTTTGCCGGTAATTGACCGGTATCTGGATGAAAGGAATACCCTTTTGGATAATAACCAGCAGCATTTCCAAACCGAAATCACTGCCGAACCCGGAGAAACTTCCCTTAATTTTCCGGTAAACAGGTCTTTTGATCAGGCGGTAAGTACAGCCTGCGTCTGTCAATTGGGTGGTATTAAATAAAACTTCTGTCAGTTTGCCCACCAGGTAATTTCCCCATTTCAGAAAAAAGCCCATGTTCGCCCCTTCCCAGATCAAAGAATTGGTTGTCCTCGTTCCCAAAACAACCTCAAAATCTGCCGCATAGCTTAGGAATTTATATATATCCCGGGCGACAAAAGTGCCGTCCGGTTCGGAAATTATCAGATAATCTCCACCCGCTTGCGACAAACCCCGCCTTATAGCTGCTCCATATCCTTGCCTGGGCTCAAAAATTTCAGAAGCGATTGTTTGCCTGACTTCCCCTGAGGTTCCCTCTATGGCGTTATTGTTGACGACGATGATTTCATCAATAATTTTTAACTTTTCCAGGTCCCGTATTGATTTTTTAATCGAGAGTTTTTCGTTATAGGTCGGCAGGATGACGGAAATTTTTTTCTTTTGCCACATACTTTACTCTTCTCTGACGGCGCGATATACGGAAAATTTTTCTAAAGGATAATCAGGATTTATCTGATATGGCAGGTCTTTTATTGAGGGTAAATAATAATAGCCCACGGCATTATTCGGCCAGTTAGTCATAGTACTGATAAATGAAAATTTATTCCTGGGAATAATGAACTCGAAATCAAAATCCAGCATCTTTTGGTGTGCTGGATTAATTGATTGAGGATAAAGGCTGGTTAAAACTAAAAAATCATCTTTCTTCATGTCGTCCCGGTCAGGATTATAAGGCTTAAACCCGTTGTTTTCAGCGTAATAGCGCCAACCGTAAAAACCGCCGGACCAGACATTGTAGCTCTCATTAAAACCGTATTTTCTCCTGATTTTATTCATTGCCTCCAAAGCACCTCTCTTGTAGCTTTCAGCCTGTTTTACGTCCGTATAAGACAAAACCGCAGTCAGCATAATGGTCAAGAGCACTGTAGTTATGACAAGCAAACGGTTTTTAGAAATAAATCCGGCTTTTTCAGCCAAAAGAAGCAAGGCAGGCATGACGATTAATAAATGTCGTACAGCCATAAAAGGCACGGACACAATCATCAGTAGTGTACCGGCTAAATACCAGACGGCAACTGTAGAGGAACGGAGGTGGGCAGTTAAAGCCTTATATGAGGCAATCAGGGATATTACCGCTGTCAGCATGCCATTGGTAAAGAAAACATTCCTCATAATCCGGGCCGTATTGTCTTCACCGGGAAACATCAGGAATTTGACAGCCATCAGAAAACTGATTAAAAGAATAGCCGCAAAACCCATTATATTTTTTCTTTGGCGTAAATATGCCGCTAAAAAAAGCAGGCTGAATGGGGAAACCGAACCTAAAATAATAATCCACAACAATGCTTTTTCCCATATTTTCAGTCCGTATCCGGAAGCATTCGTAGATAAAAGATGTATCCCTCCCAGTTCAAAATAATTAAAGACAGACCACAGCAATAGCAAACCTGCAGGTATCACTAAAATCCACATTAATTTGTATTTTTTATTGAGAAAAATATAGACGGCAAAGATTGACAGCAGCAGCAAGCCTGAATATTTAATTAGAAAAGCCAGACCGGCTGTTGTTCCGGCCGCCAGATAAGTTATGAGGTTACCGCGCTTATTCAATAAGAAATAGAAGAATAATATAATTAAACTGACCAAAGGTATATCCAGCATCAGATTTTGAGACGGGATAAAAACGGGGCTGATAATGAAAAGAAAGGTTAATAACAAAGCCCTGTTGGTAAATTGCCGTGCTAAAAGATAAAAAAAGACTACTGATATTAGGGTGAATAGCGACCAGACAGCATGAAAAGCCAAATCGTTTCTGCCGAACAAATGGATAATCAGACTGCTTAGATAAGGAATAAACGGCGGATGGGTCACTGACCGTTCGAGCGGAATGCCTGAATCGGTTACATTTTGAAGTATGGCCGTAAGCGGATGGCCTAAGTCTGCCAAAAGATAATTGCCTATATTGATCGTCGAGATATCGTCAATGTATACTGCCTTTGTGATATTGAAATAAACAGCCACCGCCCAGATAATAAAAAGGGTGAGAAAGGTTTTAAGTTGACTTGGCATTTTCAGTTTATCAATTGATATCATACCCCTTATGAACCTTCAAGGTCTTATCCGCAAATTACCGGGAAAATACGCCTTAATTTTCACTATTTTAAGCCTGATCCTTTTTTTGCTTTCCAATCTTCCCCTCATAATTTATGCCCGCCGGGCTACTCCCGGCACTGTCTTCCCCTATTACCACGGCACTGCTCCCTTTGACTATAATGTTTATCTGTCGGTCATCACCCTAGGCAAAAACGGCTATTGGCTCAACCGGGATGCCTTCACCTCGGAAAATACCAAGCCCGGTATCTTCTATTTCTACTATATTCTGGTCGGCAAACTGGCAAAAATAACCTCACTTTGGCAACCTGTCGCTTATCATCTCGCCCGGATTTTCTCTGTCGGTCTTTTTCTGACCGCTGTTTTTCTCGTCTGCCGGGAAATCGGCGGACGGCTGATGGGTTTTTGGTCAAGTATTCTGGCTGTCACAGTCACCATCCCGCCAATTTTTTTATTCGGTGAGAAAGAGGCACTCAATAAATATTCGCCATGGTGGAACCAGCTCGAAGCCTTGAAGCGGCTTGATAATCTGCCCCATCACCTTTTCGGACAGGCTTTGCTGCTTATCTCCATAATCTTCATATTTAAATTCCTGAAATCCCGAAATCTCTCCTCTTTAGTTTTCAGTTCACTGGCAATTATCACGACCGGTATCTTCTTCCCGCCGGCCATGATGCCGATTGCTTTTATGATGCCGCTGGCTCTTTTAGTATCCCGAAACTTCAAAAGCTTATTCTTAAACCGTGAGACAGCCGGACTTTTAATTATATTTTTTTCGTCAATTGTACCGCTATTGATAAGTTTCTGGCAAACGAAACAAGGCTATCCCTGGACCGTCTGGATTGCCTGGGAAATCGATAAATGGAACTACCACGAACCCAATTTCAACCGTGCCCTTCTTTTCTCCTTTAACCTGCTTCCATTGACAGCACTGCCGGCTGTTGTTTCCGCTATCAGGAAGGAAGACCTCAAAATTCTCTTCCTCTCTTTTTGGGCTTACATGCCGTTTTTATTGCTGCCCTTTGTCAACACTTTGGGAATCGGCAAACTCCGTTTAATCGACAGTGCTCCTTTTATCCCTTTCTCCCTATTGACGGTTCAAAGTCTGTTTCTGATCCTAAAGAATAAGCCTCTAAAAATCCTTTATGCGGTACTGATTTTATCTATTTCAGCTACTTCGTTGCCTGTCGGGATTCCTTCCTTTGTGAGATATATCACTGCCGCCAAAACAGCCCCAATTTATAAAAACCTCTTCATTTCTGAGGATGTCTGGAAAACTATCGATTTTATCGGAAACAGCCTGCCTGCTGATTCGCTGATATTGAGTAATGATGTAACCGGTAATATTCTGGCGGCTTATGCGCCCGTCAAAGTTTATTTCGGGCATATCAATCAAACAATGAATTTTGACGACAAACAGAATAACACCCGGCTTTTTTATTCAGGCCAATTTTCCGCTAGCCAGGCCTCAAGTTTCTTGAAAAAGAATAATATATCCTATGTTTATTATGGAGAGGAAGAAATGACGTTGGGTGATTCGAAAATCGACTATCCTTTTCTGAAAAAGATTTATGAGCGTGACGGAATTTTTATCTTTAAGTTTGGAAATCCTTCCTGACCCTGAGTTTCCACCACAGTTTAAAAAGATTTCCGGCGGTCGCTGACAGGCGGCGGAAATTGAAAAACTGGCTTTTACCGGAAGTCCGCCAGAAATGGTGGACAGGCACTTCATAGATTTTAAAGCCGAAATGGTTAATTTTATCTACCAGTTCCACGCAAATCGTCCCGGTATTTTCAAAAAGTTTGACTTTCCGGAAGACCGCTCTTCTGATTAAGCGGAAATCGCAGTCGGTATCCCTAACCGGTAAATTGAAAGCGGCCGCGACCAAATAATGATAGACCCGGCCGGCGATTACGCGGTGAAAAGGATCGCTTCTTTTAATTTTATAGCCGTTGACCAAGCCTGTCTCCGGATTCATTTTGGGAAGAAGAAGCGATAATTCCCTCGGATCGTATTGGGCATCACAATCTGTATAGAAAATTAAATCCTTCGTAGCCGCCGCAAAACCGCTTCTTAAAGCTCCTCCGTAACCCCGGTTTTTCTCATGAGTCACGATCTTTATCCGGCGGCCGCTCTCATTCAATAGTCCGACAATCATCTCCAATGCATCCCGGTTGGATTTTAAACTGCCGTCGTTGACAATAACCACTTCCCAATTATCGGTATATTTCTTGACTGTCCCAACAGCCAAAGCCACCAGACTGCCGACTGTGCCCCAGTCATTTAAAAAGGGAAACATGATGGTTATTGATTCGGCTTTTTTCGGTTTCATAAATAAAATTAATGTTTTATACTGGAGCAAATCCTAACACTTTTAAGATAAAATAGGCAAACTTTTTTTAGATGAAACAGCTTAATTGGCTTTTTTTCCTGATTGCGACCGGCGTCATTTTGATACTTAATCTTTACCCCATGCTCTATCTCTCCTCACATTCCCCTGCCGGCCGCACCTACGCCTTAATTCATAATAACGTCCAGGATTTTTATCTCTACCAATCATTAATGAACGAGGGAGCAACCGGCTCCTTTCTTATTTATGATCCTTTTACCACCGAGAACCACCGAACATCGGTTATTTTTTCCTTTTTTACCATCCTTGGGAAAATCAGCAGAAATGCCGGTCTTCCTTTCGTTTTTACTTACCACATCGCCCGTGTTTTGGGCGCAGTTCTTTTTCTCTACGCTGCTTACCTCTTATTAAAACGCCTAAAACTCAGCCACACTAATCTCGCCTACCTCTTTTTATTATTCGCCACTCCTCTTTTTACATCCAAAAACATCAACGGGGCAGCCGTAAAAATTCCCTTTATGTACTGGTGGACCGGCATGGACGCGGTCAGGCGCGCAATTTATCTTCCCCATCATATGTTCGGCGCATTTTTCCTGGTTGTCTCCGTTTTATTAATCATCGGCTTTGTAAAAACTGCCGGAAAGCAAAAAATGCTTTGGTTGACTATACTGGCAGTCTTCATGGCCTACATCCATACTCCCAGTCTTTTTATTCTGCTGATTGTCCTGCCCCCTTCGGTCATCATCTATCTTTTGAGCAACAAAATAGATCAAAGATCCGTCCTTAAATTTATCCCGCTGGCAATTTATTGGCTGATAGGTTTATTAGCTTTGATTTTGATGGTTTCCCAATCAAACCAAGGCTTTCCCTGGAGCGTCTATCTTGAATGGGAAAAAACCCTGCAGTATCCCCTTTCCGCAGAACTTCTTGGCGGCTTGGGCTTTCTTTTGCCCTTTGCCCTTATCGGTTTGCCCTCCGCTCTCTTTTCCGGAAATTTCGCCAAAATCCTGATTGCCTGCTGGTTCAGCATACCTCTACTTTTGATTCCCTTTGCCCCTTTTTTAAATATTTCCAATATCAGACTGATTCAGGGATTACCCTACCTGACCATGGCTGTCCTGGCGGCAATCGGCCTGGAAACGCTTACCGCATTTATTCTCAGAATGATAGCTGTTGTCAAAAACAAGCCTTATGAAAGCGTACAATCGAAATTAAAACAGAAAGTAATTTTGATTGTCTATCCATTGGTTTTAACGGCTTTTTTTCTGGTCAATATTCCCGTTATTGTCTGGAGCCTCAAAGACCAGATAAGGGAGTATTCCCCTGTTTTCGGCAATGTTTATCTGGATGACCGGCTGAAAAACGCTTTTGCATTTATAAATAATAATTACCCCGCCAAAACCATTGTCCTCTCGACTTTTTATACCGGTAATTACCTTCCTGTTTACACCCATACCTTAAGCTTCATCGGCCATACCAGTTACACTGCCAACGTTTCATTAAAAGAGAAAGCGGTCATGAAGTTTTTTGAAAACAAAATGACTTGGGAGGAAGCAGCCAAATTTCTGAAAGACAACAAAATCAAACTGGTTTTCCAGGGCCCGGAGGAAAAACCCCTCTACAACGGCCTCCTCTACCCGAACCATCTCAAACCGGTCTTTATGGAAGACGTTGCCAGTATCTATGAGGTAAAATAACTATCTTTTGAGGAATAATCTTTTTGAGATTAGCTTTTTGAAATATTCCAACACAAGTGAATCTGCATCTTTATCAGTATATTTATTTATGGATTCGACCGAACCTTTTAGGTTAATAAAATTTTTAACTGATTTATTTTTCATATTTTTATTCACTTTAATTTATGTTTGTCTCCTGGCGAAATTCGACAACTTCTTTTCTGGTCTGGAATTGAATGATAAATTTATTGAAAATTCCTCTGTGCCCCAAAAATCCGTACTGTAATTTTGCTGAATAAGAGAAGGCTGCATTTACTATATACTGATATCCACCTATATCAATACAAATATCATCGCCGGAATCGGCTAATGCTTCATATGAAATTGGAGAAAAATGTTTATAACTAAGATCAATTGGAATTATTGGTCTGACTAAACCGGAAGCTATTTTCTTATATTTAAATTTCACGCCAGTAACCAACCATCGGAATTGTCTGGTTGGGGATATATGAAAGAATTGGCTTAGAGAATCCGCTTTTAACCGCCTTTTCATATGCAGATCTGGCGGTTTTTCCGCTTGCTACAATTGTCCTTTCATCTTTCTTAAGAGCTATCCATTTACCCTTATATTTTTTATAGATATTGATCCAATTAATAGCTATACTTGTATATTAGCATATTTTATAAATTTAACTAACCTTTTTGAATGTAAGGTTTTTAATAAATAATCGGAATAATTTTAGATTTTTTTTGAAAGGAGGTGTGTCCGGCCGGAGGAAGTACGAATGGAAAATCCCAAGGACCGGTAAAAGGTAAGAGTGCCCTGAAAGCTTTCCAGCGTGTCCACATAAACTTCATCGATCTTTTTCTTCCGGCAGCGCCGTAAAAATTCTTCAATCAACAAACGCCCGATCCCCTGCCGCCGGTAATCTTCTTTAACCAATAAAATCACAATACCGCCGCTATTATCTTCCATCTTCTGGAAGAGAAATTTTTCCAGTTGTAGTCTCTGGATTATTCTGCCCGGATCAATCTTTCCGATAAAAATATTGACCAAAACCAGCAGTATTTCCCGGATTTTAAGAAGTTGCCGGAGCGATAAGTGCGTTTCCGGCAAGTTAAAACTGCCTGCCAGAAGACCGATTAATTTATCCTTTTCAAAGACTCCAAGCAGGGTATGATCTGTTTCGGAAAACAGAAGATTATAAAAACGGGATAAATAATTTGTTCCCAATATTGCTCCTATATCTGCCAGGCTGTCCTGGTGAAGGGGTATTATCTGATTCAAATCGGCTCGGCTGAGGTTTTTTACTCGACGCCCTATTTTAATCATAGCGGCGTAATATCATGCGCAAAATTATCAGCCCGTGATAAAAGGAATTTACCTTGGAGCGACCGGCAAAGCGTAAACGTTCGACAGCCGCTACCTCGGCAAATTTAAGGCCTGCTTTGTGGGCTTTGACGACTATTTCAGTACAAAATTCAAACCCTTTTGTCTCTAGATTAAGTTTATTCAATCCTCTCCTGGTTATGGCTGTATAAAGATACAGGCTGTCGGTCAGAGAAGTCCCGTGAACCCAATTGGTCAATCTGGTGAAGAAAAAATTACCAAACCAGCGGATGAGAGTGTCATCTTCGCTCTTGCCTCCCTTCATATAGCGGGAAGCCATGACATATTCGTAACCTTCCCTGATCTTTTTCAGCATGCGCTTGATATCGTTGGGGTTATGGGAACCGTCACCGTCCATCATGACGATGCAATCCCCCTTAGCCATTTTGAAGCCTTCAAGAAAAGCTGCACCATAGCCTCTCCCTTTCTGGATGGTCAATCTGTCTTTTTTTCCCATATTCCTCCTGACTTCCTCGATAGTCGAATCTGTTGAATGTCCGTCTATGACAATCACTTCGGCAACAACCTCCCTGGGCATCTCTTTTAAAACTCTGCCGATACAACCGGCTTCGTTTCTGGTCGGGATAATGACGGATACTTTCATAATGAACCTTTCTGAGTCTGTTGAAAAACGTTTTTCATATCGTCATTTCGAGCGTAGCGAGAAATCTAGCGTTAGCGTAGAATGCGGCACTTCGTGCCTGGATTTCTCATTTCATTCGAAATGACCAAGAGTTATTCAACACACTCTTTTCTATTAACTGTAATAATTTCTGATTTGTTTCACAATATAGTCAATTTCTTTGTTGCTAAGCCTGGCAGAAGACGGCAACCATAGACCCTTCTTGGCAAATTTTTCCGAAACCGGATACTTACCCTGTTTCTCCTTATAGATTTTTTGGGAGCTCACGGCCGGATAAATTCTGCGGGTAGCAATATTTTTTGATAAGAGAAACAACGCCAGTTTATCCGGGTCTGATACGTAAATATCCATAAACCAGGGTACGGTATCAGAAAGATCTGTAGACAACATTAATACCTGTGGGAGAGAAGCTAAGCCCCTTCTTAACCTGTCATATATCTCTTTCTTCCTGCTGACTCGCCATTCTAGCTTTTCCATTTGGCATAGGCCGATAACCGCCTGAAGATCGGTAAATTTGAAGTTCCAGCCTAAAACGGGATGGATATCGATCCCTCCCTTAATTCTGCCGAAGTCCTTGATGTATTTCATTTTCCGGTAAAGCCGGATATTATCGGTAATCAAACAGCCTCCTTGGCCCATAGTGATTATCTTGGGAACTGAAAAGGAGAAACTGCCGATCGCGCCAAAGGTACCTAAATGTTTGCCCTGATAGCGGCTGCCCAATGCCTGGGCGGCATCTTCAATCAGATAAATCCTGTGTTTGCGGCAGAAATCGACTACTTCTTCCATTCTGCCTGATCTGCCGTTGAAAGGGACGTAGAGCATTCCCCTTGTTTTGCTGCTGACTGCTTTTTCCGCGGCTTTTAAATCCAGACAAAGGGTATCCGCCTCAATATCTACCAAAACCGGCTTTAAACCCAAGAGGACGGCGCTGTTGGGGGTGGCAATCATCGTTAAATTCGGTACCAGAACTTCATCACCCGGTTTCAAATCCAGTGATAGAAGAGCCAATACCAGGCTGATGGTGCCGTTGACCGTCATCAGACAATATTTTGAACCGCTAAAGGCAGCTATCTTTTTTTCCAGCTGTTTAGTTTTCTCGAATTCCGTCAGCCAGCCTCCGCTTTTCAGATATTCGCTCAAAGCCTGTCTCTCTTTGCGGTCATACCACGGTTCAATTTGAGGTATTTGATGCATATTTCAAATAGACAGGAGTTTCAGATTAACTCTTTATCTTCGACAAACGGACCGTTTTTTACTTCAATCAGCTCGCTGTCGGAGAGAATTTTAATTCCGTACCCCCCGTTCATCATAATCAGGACATCTCCGTTATTTAGTATTTTTCTCTTGAGAAATAGTTTATTTTCAGTATAAACATCAACGGCTATCTTCCCCTTTTTGACAATCAGGCATTCCTGCAGTTTATCCGTCTGCCTTCTTTTAGGCGTATGAAGATGGGCTTTTAAATACTTTCCTTTGCCGTGCTTAAGGGTCACCAGCTGTAGTGGTTCATGAGGATCAGTCAGGGGTACTGAACCTTCACTAACGGTTTTAATTACCAAAGCGACTATTTTTTTCTGATGTATGATTTTCTCCATTAGATGCCTGTTTCCAACCTCCTGACGGCAATTTTCCGGCCGGTTTTGACTTCTTTTCTGAATAAATCATAATCGGATTTCACCATTATCTCAACCAGTTTTTCGAAAGTAATTTTGGGTTTCCAACCCAATATTTGCCTGGCTTTTGAGGGGTTACCCAGAAGATAATCAACTTCTGCCGGCCGGAAGTAAGCCGGATCGATTTCAACAATTGTCTTGCCGCTTTTTTTATCTATTCCCTTCTCCCTGATTC
Organism: Candidatus Gottesmanbacteria bacterium RIFCSPLOWO2_01_FULL_42_22; assembly: GCA_001779315.1. Lineage (GTDB taxonomy): Bacteria > Patescibacteriota > Microgenomatia > 2-02-FULL-39-11 > 2-02-FULL-39-11 > GWA2-43-14. The sequence continues at coordinate 13,490 of MFJU01000013.1, forward strand.
CCTTGCCCTTCCATTGTAAATTCATATTTAATATAGCGGCGGCTTTTTCGGCAAATTCCCTCACCGAATGGGTTTCACCGGTTGCCAGGACAAAATCATCCGCTTTTTTCTGCTGCATCATCAGATATATTCCTTCGACATAATCCTTGGCATAGCCCCAGTCCCTTTTGGCGTCCAAATTGCCCAATTTGAGTACATTCTGTATTCCCAATTTGATCCGCGAAAATCCCTGGGTAATTTTCCTGGTGACGAAGGTTACTCCCCGTCTGGGTGATTCATGATTAAAAAGTATGCCGTTGACGGCAAAAACGCTGTAGCTTTTCCGGTAAATCTTTGTTGCCTGAAAAGCCAACACTTTGGAAAGAGCATAAGGCGATTGCGGATTAAAAGGAGTCTTTTCATCCTGGGGGGAAACAGTGGTCTGTCCGAACATTTCCGATGAAGAAGCCTGGTAAAATTTGGCCGGCAGCCTCAAGCGGACTATGGCATCCAAAACCCTGATGGCTCCCAGGCCTGAAATATTAACGGTATATTCAGGCACATTGAAACTTAATTTGACGTTTGACTGTGCCCCCAGATTATAGATTTCATCAGGTTTGACCGTCGCAAGGATCGACAGTATATTGGAGCTGTCGGAAAGATCGCCGTAGATGGTCACGAAATCCGGATATTTGGGATTATCATAGAGATGGTCAATTCTTTGGGTATTGGTCGAGGATACCCTTCTCTGGATACCGAAGACATAATAACCTTTTGACAACAGGAATTCTGCCAAATAGGAACCGTCCTGTCCGGTGATTCCGGTTATCAAAGCTTTACGTTTGTTATTTTTTTTCATAAATTAATATATACCGGATGAAAAAAATATTTCCGCCTTTGGCCGTCTTTGCCGTTCTCACATTCTACCTCTTTTGCTTTATCTATTTCGGACTTTATGAAACAACCGATTCCTATTTCTTCATCGCCTTTTCCGAATTTATCAAAACCGGCCGCTACTTTGTCCCCCATCCGTACTATTGGACTGTTCCGTCAACTATTACTCCTCCTTTTTATAGCCTTTTTTTATATTTAGCGCAACTCTTGCCAAACCCCCATCTGGTCATCCACCTGTCACAGATCGTCGCATTCCTGATCGCTTTATTCTTTATTTATAAAGTGCTGATTGTGAAATTGCCGAAACAGCTATCGCTTTTGATAACGGCTCTGTTTGCCGTTTTACCCGTCAATGTCATCCAGACTTCTGCCATCATGACTGAAACACTGGCTATTGGTTTTACCTCTTTTTATATATATCTGGCCGGCCTGATTTTAATTAAGAAACAAAGACAGTATCTCCCGTTATTAATAATAATAAGTTCCATCAGTATTCTTCTGCGCTACAATTTTTTTATCTTTTATATCATGTCGGCAGGTTTAATATTCCTGGACCGGAAAGGCAAACGCATTAACAGATCCCAGATTGCGGCCGTCATCACAGGTGTCATAATAATTATTAGCTGGATAGGCATCAATCATTCTCTTAACGGTTCCTGGGGCTTATCCAGCCAGCAGGGAAAAAATATATACAACCGGGTATTGGGTTACGATAAACTTTCACCTCCTCACAATAATCGGGATTGGCAAAAACTGCAATTATTAGTGCCAGGTAAAAATTTTTTGGATTTTGTCTGGAATATCGAACCGTATATCCTGCCTAATTTCAATGGGAATGTCACTTATGAAAGTCTGTTATTTGGAAAAATAGCCTTGGCAGCAATTTACAACCATCCCCTGGAATATTCATGGAATACTTTGAAAAACCTGTTTGTTCTTCATGGCAACGGTTACGTCTATCCGGAATTGATTTTTTCCTATTACCAAAACTGCCGACAGATAGGACTAATAGATTTATGCCGAAGTGCGAACGGTCCAGTGGCGGCGGCTGCCTGGGACCGGATTGTGACAATAGGCAATTTCATGTCACGCAGTCTGCCTGCTCTGGTCAACGGCTTTTTTCTGTTGCCTTCCTTAATTTATGCCCTGCTGCAGAAAAAAATATTCCTTAGGTTTATAGCCGTTCTTTATTTGCTGTCGGCTCTCACCACCGTTCTTGTCGAACTGCCTGCCCACCGCTACCTTTATCCTTTTTATTCCCTGCAGCTTATACTCATCTTTTATTCCATAAGTCCTCTTATCGGAAAGTCTTTAAAGAAGCAGAATTGACCCGATAGATAATTATTTCAGCATTTCCATAGACCTTTTCCAAAAAAGCATAAGTCTTTGACAAATCAGCAATCTCCCCGAAGGCTTTTTCCTGCGGGCCGTAAAAGACAAAACTGATCCTCTCTTTTTCCATAAATTCTTCAGCTTCCCGCTCTTCAAATTCCCCTTTGAAAAATCGGGCGACCTCGACTTCTTTTCCATCCTCGTCAGGCGTATTGGCATGACCGATAAAAACATAATTGCCGGCGTAAGGAGGGATATAATTGCCGGCTGTCACGAAACTTAAAACCACCTGCTCCCGCTCTGTATTGTCCCGCAGATAAAAAATAGCCTCCATAAAATCCTTAAGAGGATATGCCAGTTCAGCCCTGATCGGCACTTTCCAGGTGCCGTAGCGCTTGGCTACCGCCTGGTCGGTCAGCCATAAAACCATGGAAATCATGACTAGAAATCCCATTGCCACAATCGCGTAACCGGAAATTAGAATTATTTTTTTAAACGCGCTCCTTCCTATTTCGGACAGCAGATAAACTGACATCAGGGTAAGGGGCACCTGGATCAGCCCTTCGGTAAACCTCAAAGGAGACTGCTCCGGTACCTTTTCAAATACCAGAAAAAGCAGAATAATCGATGTTATCCAGGCAACCGCCGGGTAATATTTCCTCGCCCCTAGAATAAGAGACACGACTAAACCTATAAATCCCAAGACAAAAACCGGTCCCAAAGCCATAAGATATTCCCGGTAAGGGATGCCCGTTCTGTGTTCAATATCAAAAAGGACCAGAGCTTTCCAGGGCATGATTTTGAACATGCGGCTCATATACAAAAATGAGGGTATGGTCGAAAATGCAAAGAGCAGACGGGCTGAAAAAGTATTTTTCAAAAAAAGCTTAATAGATGATGCTTTCTCCGGCCATTTTTGCCTGGATGAGCTTAGGTCCAGAAATTCCAAAGCAGAAATTACGGCAAAATAGGCAAAAACTATCAGCAGTGTCGGGGGGAAAATAATACCCGCTAAATTTCCCCAAACAGCCCAAATCAGTAAACTTCGGAAACTCATCGCTTTCCTGTCTGCGAATTTCAGGATAAAGGCGATTAAAAACAGCTGGCCGATGAGAATATGGGGCATGATGGTAATTCTTTGCAGGCTGTCGATGACTGACCACCAGCCCATATAGGTGGCAAAACGGTAGAAGCTGCCTGCCCCGATAGTATCGGGGCCTGCTTTAACCAGGATCGGCCAGCTGCCGGCAGTTGCCGCCAGCAGAAAAAACAGCACTAGTTTTTCCCCTTCAAAAAAGCGCCTGCCGAAATGAATGATACCAAGTAAAAGCAGGAATCCGAAAATACCGCGGGCAAACAAATAAACTGTAGATGGGGTCAATCCCAATATGCCTCCTAATTTACCGAAAGCAAGATAAACAATTTGAAAAAGGCTCGGCGGGTGCGGCAGGTTATAATATTTTTCCGTCACCAGAAATCGTCCTTCCATCCCCTGCCGGATGCGTGATAGGTAAAAATTATAATCAAAGAGATAATTATGCTCTGAAGTAAAATAGCGCTGGAAGGGCAGTTGTTTCCGGGTAGAAATTTCAAAGAATGTTGGCAGCAAAGAAAGCAGGGTAAAAAATACTGCCAGGGATACCAGTATGATTTTCTGTCTGCTTGTCATTTAAATCGGAAATGTTAAAATTTTATCATAAAAAATGGATAACCAGGGCTCTCAAACTTCATTTAACCATGCACAAATTATTAAAACAGCCTTAATAACAGGCGGCAGTGTTTTTATTCTTGCCGGAGCTGTTATGATTGCTTACCGCTATTCCCAGACTAAGAAAAGCGATATCGTCCTTCCCGGCGGCGTGACATATCTGGGAGCAACTCCTACTTCGGCGGTTGAACCGACCGCAGTTCCCGTAAAATTCACAGCATCCGCAACCGTGCCTTATAAAGAAAAAATTGGAGCTAATTATCCCTATTCGTTTTCATATCCTGAAACCTTGCCTATTGTGGTTTTTACCAATGATCCTACCGACAGCGTGGCCATCGACTGGGACAATATAACAGCGCAAAAAAATGTTCTTTTCAATATCGAGCTAATCGAAAAACGGGATAAATCCATGATTGTCAAACCCAAAATTGAATATGTCAAAAACTGGTGGCAATATTTTTCCGGCTTGAAAGGGGTAAACTCGGTGACTCCCTTTGCCAACCTTGGCGGGCTCAAAGGCTACCGCGCCCAATATATCAATAACAGCGGTTCTGCCCCGAACGTGGATATTTTTTTTGAAGTACCCGGCCGCAATGACATCATGATCCATCTGGCCAACGGTATCCTCGATGCCGCTATCTTCGATAAAATAGTCGACAGCGTAAAATGGAATTCTGCGGATCTGCTAGAATAAATCTACCCTACCCGATTTTATGAAGACTGCCTTTATATTTATACTTTTCGTTGGTTTGGTGGTCCGCCTCATTCTGGTCGGCAATCCCGGTTTTGAAGCCGACATTTCTTTCTGGAAATCCTGGAGCCTGGCGGCCATTGATCACGGTGTCGTCTGGACTGCCTTTAACACTAATATCAATTATCCGCCCGGATTTATCTACGTTTTGTGGCTGATGGGTAAACTCTATTCTCTGATTGCAAACCCCCATGACTACTTTTCTTTCTGGCGGGTCAACAACTTTTCTTTTCTGTTGACCTCAAAATCAATTGCCATTGTTGCTGATTTAGCCATTGCAGTTTTACTATACTCATTTTTAAAACAAAAAAATAAATTGATCAGTTTGGGAGCGGATAATCATTTTCTGAACCGGAATCTGCCGCTTGTCGCCTCGGCTATTTTCTTTTTAAATCCGACAGTTTTGCTTGATTCGGCTGTCTGGGGACAGGTGGAATCACTGGGGCTTCTGTTTACTTTAGCGGCAATTATCCTCCTCTTTTACCGCCGTCCTCTCCTTGCCACAGCCATCTTCGCTATCGGTCCCTTGGTTAAATTGCAGAATATTATCTTTATCCCGATTTTTTTTATCTTTGTCTTGCGCTTCTTTGATTTAAAAACAGTCTTTAAATCACTGGGAATTTTCACCGCCGTTTTTCTGGCAATTATCCTGCCTTTTATTATCCAGGGAAAAACGGATCAAATCCTCTTTCTGATGACTGTCAACAGCGATTATTTCCCCTGGATGTCTTTAAATGCCCATAATCTGTGGTGGATTGTTTCTAAGGCAGCCGGCATGACGACTATCGATAAAATGACTGTACTGGGCATTATGAACGCTAAAAAGGTCGGTTTGTATCTTTTTTCCTCCAGCTATCTGCTTGCCTGTCTTCTGACTTTCCTTAAACCGACTGCCCGTAATTTCCTGCTCTCCCTGACCTTTGCCATTTTTTCCTTTTTCCTGCTGTCGACCCAAAGCCATGAAAGATACAGCTATCCCGTGGTTGTTTTATTGCTTTTTCTCTATCCTTTTCTGGAGCAGAAATTTAAAAAATTCTTTTGGCTTATTTATGCTCTATTTACCGTCAATGTTTTTTTCAATATCCACGCCGGTTTGGTCGTCAATTATCCCTTTAGCGGCCTCTCCTTTTTAACCGCCGTCACCAATAACTTCACCACCCTTTTGAATTCCTGGCTATCACTCCTGCTTTACGTCATGATGCTGCCTTTTATTGCCTCACAAATCAGCCTCTTTTACCTGTTTTCCGCCGCCGCCTTTTTTGTCGCTTTGATTGTTTTCAACCATGCAGGCTACCTCTTTAAGGGCAAAATATCATTAACTTCCTTTAAACCGATTATTATCAGCCAGGGATACGGCAGCTTAGAGATAAACCGCTCGGTTAATTCCTCTTCCGGCTGGAAAAAATGGAACAGGCTGTCAACTGACTATTTTTATTACCGTAAAGGCTTCGGCACCCATGCCAATTCCAACCTGGTTTTTGATTTGAACCGCAAATTCAGAAGCTTCTCCACTGATTTCGGCATTGATACGGAAGCTCCCACCCAAGCCAGTGTTGTTTTTCAAATCCATGGGGATGGAAATTTATTGTTCGAAAGTCAGAAGATGGGCCGTTTTGACTTTCCGCAACATACTAAAGTTAATGTCACAGGGATAAAATTTCTGGGACTGACCGTAACTGATGCCGGAGATGGCATTAATGGCGATCACGCCGACTGGTTTAATCCGGTTCTTTATAAGTAATTTATATGAAATATATCAGCTACCTAATCGTAAGTTTTGCTATTATTCTCAATCTCTATCTCTACTTTCCGGAAACGAAAATCCTGGCAGATCCCAACGATAATATTTTCCAGTATTCTTTAGTTTACCGGACCAACTGGGTCTGGGAAAACTACGGTTGCCCGTTCAGCTTATCCTGTTTACCTAATCTCATCGATCACAATGTCACCTATTGGGCCGAGGGTTATGCCCTGCCTTTCTATTATTCCCATCTGCCGCAAATTGCCGTTGTCGCTTCGTATAAACTGCTTATTTATCCCCTTTCCAATCTGGCAAGTTGGGCAATCACTCTTTTCCAATACTACAATTGGACAAAATATTTACTGCTCTCCTTATTTCCATTACCTGTTTTTCTGGCTTTAAGAATTGTCGGTTTTACACCACTGGTATCCGCTGTGGTCGCTCTTCTCGCCTCTCATTATTCGACAGACGGCCTTTACGGCATTGATCCGCCCAGCTTCCTCTGGCGCGGTTACGGTCTGACCTCACAGCTTTATGCCATGACTTTTATGCCGTTTAGCTTAGCTTTTGCCTATAAATCGATGAAAACACCAAAGATTATCAATAATAATTCTCTGCTGGCTATTCTTTTTCTGGTATTGACCACCGCCGGTCATTTAGGCATGGGTATCATTTCCATCCTGTTCATCTTTCCTTTTATTTTTCTCAATCTTCATAAGCGTCAGCTTATCGAGAGGATTAAAAAATTATTATTCATTGTTTTTTCCATGGTCTTTATACTCTCCTACTGGATTGTTCCTATCCTGCTTTACAACAATTACCACATCATTTCCTTTTGGGATCCGATTTGGAAATTCGATTCTTACGGCTGGTATGAAACGGTCAAACAATTCCTCTCCGGCCAGACTTTTGACTGGCAGAGGGCTCCTCTTATTACCTATCTGACTTTGCTCGGCTTCTTTGTACTTCTTCTTGAAACAAAACTTTTTGTTTTTGCCCTCTCTTTTGCCGTTATGATGCTTTTATATTTCGGCCGGACCACCTGGGGAAGCGCTATCGATCTTGTTCCCGGTTTAAGCGATTTCCACCTTCACCGCTTTATCGTCGGAGTCCACATCGCCTCTTTGTTTTTACTGGCTGCTGCTTTTACCTCTCTTTTCAAACTTTGTAAACAGTTATTTGAATCTGTAAAAAAACGCTTTCCCCAACTGGAAGTGGAATTCCCCCTGATTAAATATTTGCCCCAGGTACTTTTACTGACCGCCTCCGCCCTGATTTTTTATTTCCTTGCTCTCCAAACAATAAAATACAACTCCTTAAACAGCCGCTGGGTGGGGGAAGCCAATAACGCTTACCGTTACGATGAAAAGAATTTTCAGCAATTGATTTCCTACCTGAAGACGCTTCCTCCTGCCCGGATTTATGCCGGCCGGCCCGGCAACTGGGGGCATGATTTCCGCCTCGGCTCAAGCCAGATTTATATGCTTCTTAGCGTCCATGGTTTGGATATCACCCAGTTTTTGCCGGAAACCTGGTCGATGATGAGTGAAAATGACCAGAATTTTGATGAAAGGGTTTTGGCTGACTATGATCTTTTAAATACCCGTTATATAGTCTCTCCGAAAAATAATGATTTTCCCAAAGAAGTAAAACTGGCTAAGGAATTCGGCCCATTCAAAGTTTATGCCGTTCCGACTAGCGGCTGGTTTGACGTCATTTCCTCCCCGATGTTCGTCGAGACAGATAAAACCAACTTTATAAATCTTGTCCATTTATGGCATAGAAGTTACCCCCGGACCTGGAAAATGCACCCTTTGATCAGTGTAGATAAAAATCCGTTGATTCCGGGAGGGATTGAACGCCGAATTAAAATGGTTGATGAAGTGACTTACAGGGATAACGGTGAGGAAAAAAATATTTTTGCCGACTTCCCTTTTGTATTTCCCGAAGCCACTCCCTCCGGCCGCCTAATTTCCGATAAAGTGGAAAAGCAAAAATATTCTGCTACGGTCGAAGTGCCGGCCGACTGCCCTAACTGCCTTATTATGTTTAAGATGAGTTACCACCCCAACTGGCAGACCTATCTGGATGGTCAACCAGCTAAAAAATTGGCCGTTTTCCCTTACTATGTGGCTGTTAAAGCTTCCCCCGGCCGGCATACTATCGAAGTTGTCCACAAACCGAACAAATTAAAAATATTTCTTTTGTTTGCCGAATTTCCGCTTCTGGCTGCCTTTATCATCTACTTCAGAAAAAAGCCCCGATAAAATCGGGGCTTTAAATTCGTCATTCTTAATTTTTTAAAATTCAAGTATTAAACTTGGGCATCCCGCTGTTTAGCGAAACACTCACGGCAAAGTACGCCTGTTCCTTTTCTGGGAACGAACGGTACTTCATCTTCCTTACCGCAATTTGAACAGGTGATTTTGGTCATCTGTCTGTCGGCCATTTTCTCTGCTTTTTTCTTGGTCCGGCAGTCGGGACAACGGGCCGGCGGGTTTTCGAAGCCTTTTTGCTTGTAAAACTCCTGCTCACCTCCTGTCCAGACAAATTGGTTGCCGCAATCACGGCAGACTAGCGTTTGATCTTGAAATGCTGTATCTGACATCCTGGAATTCACCTCCTTTTTCAAAGGGTCCTATGTTTCCAGGATGCCTAGTATAAATTACTGAAGGATACCGTGGAAAAAACTTAAGACCTACTAAGCGGGAAGTATATCGAACTATCTAATAAAAAGTCAAATCGCTGTACTGGAAGGATTCATCGGTAGCGGTTTAGGAATGGAATCAGCATATTCCATTCAAACATGTATCAAATCAGAATATTCAACTAAATCCAATTGAATTAATGATTGGCGTGTCGGATTACCAGCTGAATCAAGACCCATTTCTGTATTGAATTCTTGAATTAAATCCGCCATTATCTCTTTACTAAATACAGCATCTCCCGGAAATCTTCGTTCCGTGTACAATCTTTCTGGTAATCGATTCTCCCCTGAACTTTTTTCACCGCCTAAAGCATTAAATAATCTGGTTAGCATAACCTCCCGATGGCCTACCTGTCTATATTCTTCTACTGTTAAGGTTAGTCCTGTTACCGCTTGTATAGCGGCTAAATAAGTTTCAAAATCAAATCCACCAAATGACCAGCTGCATGTACCTAACGCATTCATGGCTGCCATCTGTTGTTCTTTGCGGGCGACGGCTGCCGCTTTTCCTTCCAATACATTTCCCGGTACCATGTTTTCCGTTTCTCTCGAGTCAATACTGCGACGGTGATGTGCACCTTCGGGCCCTGTTGCAAATGCCAGAGCTGTGCCATAAAGTGGTATACCGCCTTTTCCTCGCGGATCTATTGCAGCCATATCTAGTCCTTTAACTGCCATTACTAATTGTTCAGCTTCAGGTCCAACTTGTATAGCAAATCGAGATGCTCCTTCGGCCAACTGATCACCCAATCCGTTTCTGGCAACAATATCAGCTATTAGCTTTTTTATTATTTCTACCGAAACTCCCCCATCGAATTTTACCAGTCCTTCTTTTACCGCCCTGAAAAGAAACCCAATCGCCGCACCGGTCGATAATACGTCAAGGCCATATTCATCACAAAGATATTCCAATTTTGCTATATCTTCCGGATTATAAACTCTTAAATTGATACCAATAGCAAAAGTACTTTCATATTCAGGACCATGGGTGGTTACTTCCTGCTCTCCAAGTTTAATATTGCTTTTTCTGGCACAGCAGACTACACAGCCCGGACAGGCAAGATGATCCTGTTCTGTTTGTTGACTAAGATCAGCCGTCGATAAACCCTCAGTTAGAGAATATTGGTGCGAAAAATATTCCGAATCCAGTGTTCCAATTCTGGCATGAGAATCAAGAACCGAAGCCGTTCCGTGGACGGTAAAAGGTGTGTATCGATTTACACCTCTAGTCATTTCTCTTATCTCTCTGCTTATCCTATTTACAGCCTTCTGATCAGCTACCTCCGGTAGTTTACCTTTTTCAATGACAATGGCCTTCAAATTTTTACTGCCCATCACTGCCCCAAAACCTTGCCGGCCAAAAGTCCGGCCACCGGATTGTACCGAAGCGAATCTGACCTGATTTTCACCGGCAGGCCCGATGGAAATAATAGCAGGCTTTAATCCACTATGCTTGGTTTTCAAGATTTCTTCAGTAACGGAATTTGGAGTATCGGCCAAGTCAGAAGCATCATCCAAAAAGATGCCTTTTCTTGTTATAACCATCGTAGATAAATGGTCCGATTTTCCGGTTATGATTATGCCGTCATAGCCGGCAGCTTTTATTGCCGTGCCGATTAATCCCTGACTTATGGAACTACCCAATCTATCCGTCAATGGTGATAATCCCACTGCAACACAGGTACCGCTGCCCGGAAAATAACCAGTTAATGGCCCAGGGAAAAAGCCCAGACTGCTATTGGGATTCAATGGATCTAGCCTGATATTTGGTCGAAGGAGTAAATGTTTACCCAAAGCTTGTCCTCCTAAAAACCGGCGATAATCTTCCTGACTTGGATGAAGTTCGCCGGCCATACCTTTAGTCAGATCCACATGTAATACCCTTCTGTTTACTCCCATTATCCGTTCTTGAGGACCGACAGTTTCAATTGATCCATCAACATCCATTATTACTTGCTTTTCAAGACTCATAGCTAGAAAGCCATCAGTAATATAGTAAGAAAACTGGTTATTGTCAATTAAAATTAACTTATACTCCTGACAATTTCCACCCCGTTCAGGGAAAGATGATAGAGGAAAATTTTGTGAAGGTGCCTGCGGTCGTGAGGGAGGGCGCCGATTTTTTTTGCGGTCGAAACCGGCATGTCATAAGTCGCCACACAGTTTTCCGGCACTATCACTCTTCTTTTCAAATTGGCCGCATTGGCGGAAAGCCTCAGATGCATGGCGTGGGAATAGACGCAAAGATCCGTACAGTTGCCTACCATAATGAAAGTGTTTATTGCCGGATGTTTTTTCAGCCAGTCATCAAAACCGGTCTGGTAGGCAGGGCTGATGGAATTTTTCTCAAAGACGGTAAACCGGCCGGCAAAAGGCAACCCGGCGATCTCATCAATTGTTTCCGACTCCCCGCTGCCCTTCAAACAATGCGGCGGATAGGAGGTAAACTCCGGTGTTTCGGGATGATGGGTGTCCTGAAAAAGCAGGAAGTGTTTTATCCCCAGTTTATGGCTGTTCTGAAACAAAGACACAATCTCGGGTATTATCGCGGCAATATCGGGGCTGACCAAAGGACCGGTCGAACAAAAGCCTTTGACCATGTCGACCGAGACTAAAGCCGTTTTCCCGGAAACAATTTTTAAATCCTTAAAAGTTGCCGGTTTTAATCCTTTAAACCACTCATCCAGCCAATTTAGAAATTCCTGATTTCTCTTCATTTTCCTTTCCTCATTAAGACCAAATATACTCCCGAAGTCACTAGAATTGTCGGAATGGCTGCCGTCACCATTTCCCTCAAATTAGGCCAGGCAAAACTAAAAATCCAATAGCAGGCAACTCCGGAAACCAGGGAAATTATTCCCGCTTTATTCCAGCCCTTCTGATACCAGTAGCGGCCGCCGTTTTTCTTAAAAAGGTCATCACTGTAATGCCTCTTCTTAACGATAAAGTAATCTACCAAAGTGATCGTCCATAATGGCACTACCACCGCTCCGACAAAATCGAGAAAGAAGATATAAAAACCGATGAAATCCTTGGACAAAAGCGGAGTCAGCGACAAAATAACCGTAAAGAGAGACGAAAAGATCAGTAAGTGTTTCAAGCGGTACTGCTTTTTCTGAAAGATATTGGACAGTCCGAGCGATGAAGCGTATAAATTGGCGGCATTTGTCGTAATCGTCGCAAAAAAGACAACCAAAGCCGCCAGCCAGCCGAGACCCAAGGCAACCGAGGTGGCGCTGGGATCAGCCAGAAGCGGATTGAATCCTCCGGATGTCACCGCCAGGTAGACAACAGCCAATGCTCCGACCAAAAACCACCAGAATTGAGCAAGATTTGCTCCGATGAACGGTCCCCAGGTACCGGCTTTGGTTGTTTTGGAGAAGCGGGAAAAATCGCCGATAAACTCCCAGGTCCAGTTGTAGGCAATCAGTAGATCTGCCAAAAGCGCAAAAGTAATCGTGTAGGTAAACGGGCCGACGGCCGTCTTCAGCGCTTCGCCGGGGCGCCAGGCTAGTAATGAAAATGCGTTCCAATGTGTCAGGACAACATACGTTTGATAAAGACCCAGAACAAAGAAAAAAAGAGTGGCTATCCACTGGATGCGCTTCATCCATTCATGACCGGCAACTGCTGCCACTCCCTGGACAGCGCAGACTACTAGAATATATAAAAGCATAAACCTTAAATTGTTCGGGTCTAGATAGGATGGCCAACCCAGCCATAATTTGAAAATAAAAGAAAGGGCGATGGCTCCGATAAAAACATTAACCGCAGCCCAACCATAACCCATCACCAGATAAAAAACTGAAGGGACGATCGAACCGCGGATGCCGAACGCCGGCCGGACCAAAGCCATGGAGGATCCGCCTGTTTTTGCGGCAATCTCACCCAAATAAGCCCAGGGGATAAACGACAAAGTATTGACGATAAAGATCAAAATTAAAGCTCCGGCAATCCCCTGCCAGCCGGCTATCAAAGCTCCGTAAGTCCAGGCAGCCGGAAGGGAGGTTGCCGAAAACCAGAAAACCGTCTGGTCCCAAAAACTGAAGGTTTTCCCCTTTTTGTCAACCTTTTCAAAAGCTGAATATTCCATAATTTTTCCTCCTATAACTGCAGAATTTTTAATTTATAATTAGGTTTGAATTCCCGTCCGGCCTTGGCAATTTTTTCACCCTCAACTTCAACCACATCAGCCGTAAAATCATTTTCGCCGTGTATCAACCCAGAACCGACTCCGTATCCGTCGGCCGGCACTTTTTCTTTTGAGAATTCAGCGATTTTTTCCGGATAAAAGCCGCCGGAAACAATGATTTTCACTTTGCTAAACCCTTCTTTGTCCAAAGCTTCCCTTACTGTTCTGACCAGCTCGGCAGTGACCCCTTTCAACTTTTTGTTTTCGAGTGATTTGTCGGTCAGCTCCGCAGCCGTATCCAGCCTGACAGCCCAAAGTTTCTCTCCCAGCTTCCGGGCAACTGACAAACTTTCGCTTAGGCAATCATTATTAAAATCAACCAAAGCGATCAGGCTTTCCTCCGGGTAGTATTTATGAAAAAGCTCTGCTGTTTTCACTGTGTCTCCTCCGTAAACGGCAATCAGGGCATGCGGGATGGTGCCGACCGCATCTCTGCCGCTCCATACTGTCATTGCCTGGGTACAGACTGCCGATGCTCCGCCAATCTTGGCCGCGAAACCGTCTCCTTTCTGATTCAGAAAATAATCAAAGCGGTCGGCAAAAAAAATGATTGGCTTGCCCTCCGAATCGGAGGACTTACCACTGGCAGCTTCGACGCATTTCCGTGTATTGGTCGAAACCGATGTCCTTCGTGCAAGTATGCCTAAATAAATTGATTCCAGATGGGCAAAATAAGCATAAGGGCCTTTGATGTGCATTACGGTTTCCCAGGCTGACAGTCTGTCCCCGTCCCTTAAAGCCGAAACTTCCAACTCATTACTTTTGTCAACCCACTTCGCCTCGCCGGAGTCCCGATTTAATCGGGACGAAGGCGGGTCAAAATACCCTGTTGCTTCCTTCAGTAATTCCCGTACTTCCGCTATACCCGCCAGGATCGAGCCTTCTTTTTTCTGGAAAATCTGCATGGTTACCTTCTTTAAATTGCCCTCCCCAAGAAGAATTTCTTTACTGCGGTTGAAATAAACTGCCGTATAATATCCCCGTCTGATCTTTTCAATTGTATCTTGAGAAAAGTACTTCATTTCATATAGTGTAATACTTACACTAAGTATTCACTAAATATACACCAAGTATTGCTCAAAATTCAAGTGGAATAAGAAACTCCTGGGAGGTGGCAGGCTGGAACGAAGTTTTCTCCTGGGACGGTGGCCCCGACGCATCGGGGACTCCTCCCGGGTGAAAACGCATTCAGGAGAAAACCTTGATCATCATAGGGTTGCGGTGGCGGAACGAGTACATTCTGGCCGGTCTGGCTTTGAGGCCGGTTTTCTGCTTGCCGCTTAAGCGTAAAAGGCTTAAAGAGAGCATTTTACGGCGGAAATTCCTTTTATCCAAATTCTTGCCCAGGATGGCTTCATAAATTTTCTGCAGTTCCGACAACGTAAACTCCTTCGGCAGCAGGCTGTAAACGACATTGGTGTATTCAAGTTTCCATCTTAAACGCTGGACGGCATAGCCGATAGCCGAATATTCAGCCGTGTTTTTTGAGAGATGTTCATAAGAAATAAAAGATTGCTTATGGCTTTCCTTTATCTGGTCGGAGGGCAGAAGATAGAAATAAATTATATCTACCCGGGTATCATGTTCGACCGGATGGGAAAAAGTATAGAGCTGTTCCAGATAACCCTCCTCTATCTTCTCCGCTGTCACCTCCTGGACGATTTTTTTAGCAATAGAGTTTAATGAAGATGAAGAAGAAATAGGCAGCTGCGACAATCTACCTGCCGGCAGATAAAGATGCAGCTGTTGATTGATGACTGAAAAAATGACGACTTTGACTCGAACACTGCCTGCCATAATTTATTAATAAATTATACAATGCTTCAGGGATTGTTGAACTTTCCCTCCTTTCGTATTATACATATAATACCAAACGAAACTTTATGTTAAAAAATATTTTCCTCAAATCAGGAGTTGCCAAAGAACTATTACAGTATCTCTGGAAAGAGCGCCTGTGGTGGATGATACCCATGATAACCGTCTTAATTCTCCTGGGGGTTTTAATGTTTTTTGCCCAAAGCTCACCGGCCGCTCCCTTTATCTATACACTTTTTTGAAATGGGGCTTATCCGTAACTTATGGTCTGCCTGGAAAAAACTGGCCCATAAAATCGGCGTTTTCCAGTCCAAAGTAATACTCTCTGTATTCTATCTTCTCCTGTTACCCTTCGGCTTTCTCTTTTCTTTTTTCAAAGACGCCCTCAAAATGAAAATGGAAAGAAAAAGCACCTGGGAAGATAAAACATCCCAATCGGAAACAATAGCTGAATTACGACAGCAATATTAATACAATTAATAAACACCTCGGACGGTGGCAGGCTGAAGCAAAGCGTAAGCCATGACTCCTCCGAGGTGAAAAACATGAACATTTTAGGCATTTCCTGCTACTACCATGATGCGGCCGCCGTCCTGATTTCAGACGGCCGGATTCTAGCCGCCGCCGAGGAAGAGCGTTTCAGCCGCAAAAAGCATGATGCAGGCTTTCCCAAAAAAGCCATTGACTATTGTTTGGAGGCAGATGCCCTCTCCTCCAGCGATCTTGATTATGTGGTTTTTTATGAAAAACCCTTCCGCAAATTCCACCGCATCCTGATTTCCTCTCTCTCCACCTACCCCCGCTCGTACGCATCTTTCAGAGAAGCTATGAGGCTTTGGATGACCCAGAAACTGTGGATCAAAAGCGAAATAGCTTCGTATTTAAAACTGCCTGAAGATAAAATTTTCTTTTCGGAGCACCATCTGTCCCATGCCGCTTCAACATTCTACCCTTCGCCTTTTAAGGAAGCGGCCATCATGACTGTTGACGGCGTCGGTGAATGGGCAACCGCATCCTACTCCTTCGGTTCCGGAAATAAAATTAAATTACTCAAAGAGATCAATTTTCCTCGGAGTATCGGCCTTCTTTATTCCGCCTTCACTGCTTTTTTAGGTTTTGAGGTCAATGAGGGCGAATGGAAAGTCATGGGACTGGCTCCCTACGGCAAACCCAAATACCAAAAAGAGATTTGGCAGACTGTTAAAATGAACGGGGACGGCAGCTTTAAGATTAATTTTGACTATTTCTCCTTCCACTACTCTGACCGCTATTCTTTTTCCAAAAAGCTAGTCAGCCTGCTCGGGCCGCCGCTTGATCCTGAAAAAGCCCACCTATCTTCCTCCCGCTCAGCTGATATTGCCGCCTCAATCCAGGCTGTGATCGAGGAGCTTCTTCTGAATATGGCTAGAAATCTTAAAAAAATAACCTCATCCGATAATCTCTGCCTGGCCGGAGGTGTAGCCCTTAACTCGGTGGCCAATTACCGCCTGTTGGAGGAATCCGGCTTTAAAAACATCTTTATCCAGCCGGCCGCCGGCGATTCCGGCGGAGCTTTAGGCGCATCCCTTTACCTTTATCATCATGTCTTGAACCGGCTTAATCGGACAGGCATGAAACACGCTTACTTAGGGCAGGAATTTGACGGGGGGAAAATCTTGCACTATCTGCAAATCAACCGTTTCCCCTACCGCAAGCTGGCAGACAAACAGTTAGTCGATTATTGCGCCGGACAAATTAAAAAAGGCAAAGTCATCGGCTGGCTTCAGGGCCGTTTTGAATGGGGCCCGAGAGCTCTGGGCCACCGCAGCATCCTGGCTGATCCCAGGAATCCGAAAATGAAGGATATCATTAATGCCAAGGTCAAATTCCGCGAGGCTTTCCGTCCCTTTGCCCCTTCCGTTCTGGCCGAGAAGGCCACAGAGGTCTTTGACTTATCAGCCTTAAAACACCCCGGGGGTGGCAAGCTGAGCTTGCGAAGCTCTGACTCCCCTGGGGTGAATTTAACAGATCACTTCCCTCTCCGCTTTATGCTCTACGTCGTGCCTGTCCGGCCCTTCTGGAGAAAAAAAGTCCCGGCTGTCACCCATGCCGACAATACCGCCCGGCCTCAACTGGTCTACAAAGATTCCAATCCCCTCTATTACAGCCTCATTTCCGCTTTTCATAAGAAGACCGGAGTTCCCCTCCTCCTCAACACTTCCTTCAACCTCAAAGGCGAGCCGATCGTCGCCTCCCCCGAAGATGCCTACTCCACCTTCATTAGAAGTGGCATAGATATTTTGGTAATGGGTAATTTTATCTGTGAAAAATAAATCCTGGCTTGCCCCGCGAAGCCTTGGCGAAGTGGGGTCATGGGAAACTACATCTGCGAGAAGTGAAATCAATGTATTGCAAAGCAATTTCTTACGCTGTGGACGGCACCGTATCAAAAACGGTTGGTAAAAGTATAACATAGCATTGTCCTTACCGGCTAAACACCGTATACATGGGGCATATGAAGAAATA
>MFJU01000014.1 GCA_001779315.1 Candidatus Gottesmanbacteria bacterium RIFCSPLOWO2_01_FULL_42_22
TGGGTTCAGCATTCTTCAGTGTGTGTAGGGCGGCATAAAGAGAACGCCGGCTATAAATGTTGCGACGCTAATGAAGGCAGACTGGTGAATTTCCCGCATTTCGAAAAAATAACTGAAAAAAATCCTGATCCCTGTGTTGTCATTTCGACTCCTACTCCGGCTGTCCCAACACTAAAACCATGTTCTCCTGTAAATACAACTGGATGCATTAATGACAATAAGAGTGCTGCTCTTTGCGTTAAGCAAGAAGATGGAAGCTTGGGATGGTTGGAATATGTATGTAATGGAAACACTGTTTGCGGAGAATATACGAATAAGTCAAAAAATGTATGGTTTTTTACCTGTATATCAATGACACCCTCGCCGCCAGCCTCCCCGGTACCGTCATCAACTGCGGAGACCTCAGGACAAACTAATAGCAGTAATTTATTGTCTTTATTCCAGCGTATCCTCGAATTTTTCACCTTCAAGGGCAAAGCTTTATAAGCGGAACTCTTCCCAATAATACAAAAACCTTTAATTTGCATAACAGTGTGATTTGTCTTTATTATTGATTCATGCGCTTATTAGTTTCTTTGATTTCCGCTTTATTTATTTTGATTCCTTCAACGGTTAAGGCCCAGACGGAAACTCCGGTGGAACCGGGGAAGCTGGCGCAGTGCCTTTCCGAGAAAAATTTCACCATGTACGGACGGGGAGGCTGCAGTGCCTGCGCTTTGGAAAAGTCATATTTCGGTGAAAGTTTTGCCCAAGTGCCGTATGTGGAATGCGATTTAAATGATGAAAGCAGGGCTGTGTGCGACAGCAAAGGAATTACAGCTTACCCAACCTGGGAAGATGTAAGCGGCAAGCAATATAAAGGAGCGATACCGCTTCCTAAACTATCCGAGCTGGCAGGCTGTAAGGAAGAGTCCCCGGCCCCCATAAATATCCGGCAATTGAAAGAGAAGTCAACGCCTTTTTTTAAAGTATTTTCCGTAAATGCGCTTAAATACTGGGGAATTTTCCTGGCTGGCCTGATTTCTTTCCTGGCTCCCTGCCTGATCCCCTTGTTTCCCTCATATTTTTCCATCATCACCGGCTATACTTTTGCCGATCTTTACGGCTTGGAAGATTTTGCGGCACGCAAGCGTGTCTTTATATCCGCCATATTTTTCGCCGCCGGATTTGCCATAGTGTTTACCCTCCTTGGGGCAAGTGGTTCCTTTATCGGGCTTTTTCTTAAAAATCAATTGCCTTTGCTTCTCAAAATCAGCGGAGGTCTGATGGTGATTTTGGGCCTGATGCAGTTGGGCAGGATAAAGATCCCCTCCCTGGAATTCGATTATGCCTGGGTGGTCCAAAGGAGACTGGCTAAGTTGGGCTATCTGTCAGCCACGATCGCCGGAATTGCCAGTGCCCTCTGCTGGATACCCTGCATCGGGCCGATCCTGGCCTCGGTTCTTTTGCTTTCCTCAAACTCCAAGACAGTCTTTGAGGGAATGAGCCTATTATTTGTTTATTCACTGGGAGTTTCTTTCCCGTTTATCCTGGGAGGACTTTTTTTCCACCGCGTTTATGACTTCATCCGCAGCCACAGAAACTTTCTTCACCGTCTGTCACAACTGGCAGGATTGGTACTGATTGCTTTCGGCGCGGTTTTGATAGCCGGCAAATACAGCCTGTTTTTGGACAAATATTATGAGATTATCGGGAAGATTCCTTTTTTGGAAAATACCGGCCTGAACATTCCGCTGTTTCAGAATTTCCAGAATTAATTCCTCTCCCAAAAAATGCAAATTTTCCCGGATCGTCATACCTACGACGATCCCGGATCGTCGAGCTCATTGGAGAGAGAATGAATATCTGGTATATTAATCGTTATGCAGGAAATGATTTCCCCTTTTGGGGGATACAAGACTATATCCCCCTTTGTCATGGTCATTTTCGGCGCCACCGGTGATTTGACGGCCAGGAAATTGATGCCGGCCCTTTATAACCTTCTCGACCAGGGCATTTTGCCCGACCGCTTTTTTATCGTGGGTGTGGCCAGGCGGCAATTTTCCGATGAGGAATTCCGCCAGATGATGAAAGAGGCTGTGATAAAATTTTCCCGAAGCGGAGAAATTAAAGAGGGAATCTGGAAAAAATTAGCCAAGAACGTTTTTTACCAGCAGGGTATGTTTGAAGATGAAGCCACTTATAACAGCCTGATCGGGCGGCTTTCCCAGTTTGATAAAGAAATCGGAGCCTGCATCACCCGTTTTTTTTACCTGGCCACACCGCCACAAAATTACGCAACCATCCTTGCCTATCTCAATACGACCAAGTTAGCCGAAGGCTGCGGCCAAGGGAGCAGCAGATGGACGAGGATTTTAATCGAAAAACCTTTCGGCAAGGATCTTAATCAGGCTAAACAGCTCGAGGAACAACTGGCTAAGACATTTGAGGAAAGGCAGATTTACCGCATTGACCATTACCTGGCTAAAGAAACAATCCAGAACATCATGGCATTCCGTTTTGCTAATCTGATGGAATATTTGTGGAATAAGGATTTTATCGACCATGTGCAGATAACTTTGGCCGAAAGCGAAGGTGTGGGCAGACGGGGCAAATTCTATGAGGGAGTCGGCGCTTTGAAGGATGTAGCACAAAACCATCTGATGGCTATTCTGGCATATATAACCATGGAGGAACCCAAAAGTATGATAGCGGCGGATATCAGGGAAATGCGCGTTGAGGTTTTGAAAAAAATCAGAGGTGCTGACAATCCTGATTATATAGTCAGGGGACAATACGGACGGGGAGTATTGGGGGGAAAAGAGACAGTCGGATACAGGGAAGAAAAAGATGTTTTGCCCGATTCGCTGACGGAGACATATGTGGCTTTTAAGCTGTTTATCGACAATGAACGCTGGAAAGGAGTACCTTTCTATTTAAGGACAGGCAAGCGTTTGGTCAAAGATGTTACCCGAATCGATATCCAGCTCAAAAACCGCCAATCTCAATTTTTCAGCCAGTTTAAATTACCGGAAGGGGGAGCCAATGCCATAACCATCCAGGTTCAGCCGAAAGAAGGCATATCCTTGAGGTTTTTGGCCAAAATCCCCGGCCTGTCTTATGAAATCAAACCGGTTGATATGGACTTTTCATACTCAACGTCATTTCACAGGGAAATCGCGGATTCTTATGAAAAAATACTTATGGATACAATGATGGCCGACCAAACTTTGTTTGCCACAGCCCGGGGTTTTGCGGCCACTTGGGAATATATCACCAGCATCATAAAGATGTGGGAGAATCAGGGTAAGCCCGGTTTTCCCAATTATGCGGCCGGTTCATGGGGGCCGAAGGAATCTTTTGATCTGATTGAGAGAGATGGGAGAAAGTGGGTGGTATAATAGAGGCATATGGTTTATATCTGGGATTATGATATCAATGAGTTGAAGAAGACCGAAGAAGGCCGGATCAAGATTTTGGAACGGATGATTAATTACGGGCCGGGAAAAGAGAAAATAAAACTGGCTGACGTCAAAAAATACTGGGACAGATTAGACCTTTATGAACCGCAGAGACATTTATTGGAGCTTTTGATATGGAACAAATGTCGATCCTCACACCAGAGCAAAAACTCATTTTCGATCAAATAAGAAAGTCGGATTTCATCCGTTCGAATTTTTATTTTACAGGCGGAACAGCCCTTTCTGAATTTTACCTAAAACACCGTTATTCAGAGGACCTGGATTTTTTTTCCGAAAAAGAATTCAGCAGCCAACAGGTCAGGTCAGAAATAAGCAGGATGGCTAAGGAGGTGGGTTTTACTTTTAAATCCCGACAGCAGGGGTTTGTCCATTTTTATATGTTTTACTTTAAGGATAGGTCCACTTTAAAAGTTGATTTCGGCTATTATCCTCCTAAACGAGTTGAGAAAGGATTAATTTATAAGTCAATTGCTGTGGATAGTCTTCTTGATATAGCTATCAATAAGTTTGCCGCAATACATCAAAGAAGTACCTCTAAAGATATAACTGATTTATATTTTCTTTTAAAAGAATTCACTATCTGGGATTTGATAGAAGGGGCCAGAGTTAAATTTAATATGGAGACTGACCCCTGGCTTCTAAGTTCCGATCTGGCATTTGCCGTAAAAGAAATTAATATCCTCCCGAAAATGATAAAAGCGGTGACTGCCGGTCAATTGAAAAAGTTTTTCCTGAATTTGTCCCTGCAATTAGGCAGGAAATCAACAGGCTGATATCGGCCGGTCAAACGCCCGCAGCCTTATCCGGCCGGATCCCGGGGGCCGAAAGAGGCGGAAGAGCTGATAGGACGCGACGGGCGGAAGTGGATGGTATAATTGGAAACTGCTTCATTTGCGGACTGTCAGAAAGCCAAATTCAAGGACCGTCCCTAATTCTACTAATTCTACCTGCCGGGATACTGATTCAAGAGGAATATTAAGATAGGCAGTGTTAATACGGTTAGGTGAAATCTGAATTGCTAGAAAGCTAATTTTTGCCTCTATTATTTAACCATATCACAAAATCCAATCCGTCTACATATTTATCTTGATTGAAATTTGCTCTCAGGTCAAGACACACCTTGCCCTGGTGGGGATAACATTGGCTGTTTAGCCAAATGGAATAATCGATACCGGATATCTTGCCGTCGCAGTCGGCATCGCCGTATTTTTTCTTGTTGCAAGCAACGACAGTTATTGGTACTACGGTTGGAGTTACGGTTGGTGATGGTGTGATCGTCGGAGAGGTTGGTGTGGGAGTTATGGATGCAGTCGGTAACAGCGAATCCGACCGCAGAGTTTTGATAAAATTAAGATCATCAGTAGAGGGCCAAACGCCAAGAGCGTTAATTTCATCTTTGATATTATTTACAAACAACTGACAATGCTGGTAAGGGTAAACAATTGCATCTGCGCAACTTACATTATCAGCTCTCAAACAACGGTTAGCCATAATCTGCACTGTAGTTTCGATTGGTTTGCCGGCAAGTTGGCGGTGCCGATTTAAGGTTTCCTTAACTTTAACCGTGCGAACAGAAGGACAGCTTTTTTCAATAAACTGCTGTTCCTGAAGTCCGAGGCCATCCATACCGGCTGCATAAATTCTTTTGATAACACTGTCTGGAGTAGAATCAGCATCATTTCTTAAGGGGGCCCAGAAAGTTTTAAAGCCATTGTTTTCTCCCCATTTGGCAAATTGCACCAGCGGATTATTATCACTATCAGTAAAACGCTCTTTAAATTCAGCTGCCGGAGTATGCCCGCCTTCGGGGTTGTAAGATAATATAGTCACACCGATATTTTTCAACCTGGCAATATCCAGATTATTTAAGAAAGAGATGGAACCAATGCCTAAGGAGAAATCAGTAATCGGGAAACCACTGTTTTTAATGTTTTCCAGTTGGCTATAGACAGAGTTGTTGGCTGATGTCAGCATCATGCCTCTGATATTGAAAGGACCAAGGTTTTGATAGGAAGAGTTGACAATAGAAGCATTGATAGCGATGGTTTTGGAAAAGCCCGTTGTTTGGGCGTGGACAGGCGAAATCAACAGAAAGAACAGGGCGATCAGGATGATGAACATCGATATGAATTGTATCATTCTTTTGAATACTGTGCTGGCAGACCATCCGGCCGATGGCCGGGGGCCGAAAGAGGCGGAGGAGTTGATCGAGCGCGACGGGCGGGAGTGGATGGGAAGTAAACCTATTTTGATTAAATACTGATTTAGTGTAAAATTCCCCCTGATATTCTATCAATCGATAGCAATATGAGCTTGGAAAATTTATATAGTAATAGGCCATTGCCTCCGGACGATATTTTGAAACAGGCAAATGAGAGGATTTTCCATCATGAAGAAGTGATGGCGGGCAGAATAGGGGTTCGTTTGATCGGGATATATCCTGGTCTCGGAGTGGAAGTCCAGGATAGAACCGTAAAAATGTATGCTTATGTCCGCGCAATAGAGGATAAAGTTGATAATGGAAATTCACCCGAAATGGCTTCAAAGATAGTTCAAAGAGAATTGGAAGTCATAAAAAGATATGCTGATTCTCTGAAAATCGAAGATAATCCGGATTTTCCACATGCTGTGTTATTACCTTTATCACTTGAAGGATTAGAAACCGGTAAAAAAAATTCTATACTCAGCTCAATGGAAGAAATAATTCAGGGGATTACATGGGATCTGGAGGCAGTTGGAATTGGCGGACCGCTTGATGATGAAAAACTTCGAAAAAGACACTTATATGCAAGCATGTCAGGATTTCAGATATTCTCCAAGCTTTTTTTTGACAGGGAATTAGGAGGAAAAGGAAATGATCATGTCGAAGAACTTTTCAGAACTTGGGTAAGATATGATGCATTAGTGGATCTGGAAGAAGATTTACGGTCAGGATTGGTGCTATTTTATCAGTCAGAGCTTGATGATTCGGGTATTACATTGGAGAAGGGTAAGCCAGTACCGCCGGAATTTGAAAGATTATTTTCCAGGTTAAAACCGGCAATTATTGTCGAATTATTAAAACGAGCTAAATTTATAAGTGAGACAAGTTTACCCGAGCCATTTACTAGCGCTCTGAAATTATATTTTATTACAAGGGTACTGAAGCTGATGAGAACAAGATATCCAAAAAAGCCGATTATTTTTTCAGAAAACACATACGGTCAAGTCAATGCCGAATATGCCAGCAGGTCGGGGGCCGAAAGAGGCGGATACGCTTATTGAACGCGACGGGCGGAAGTGGATATAGAATTAATTATGGCAAATAGCGCAGAAAAGCCAGGACATCCAACTGAAGCAGCAAAGCCTACGGCGGATGAGGTGAAAAGAGGACTGCCTGAAACGGGATTTTCCAGGCCTCCGGTTTATATATCTAACCCAAAAAGAGATGATCCAGATAAAGAATTCCTCGAAGCATTAGGGAAAGAATACCCACCATTAAGCATTAAAGAAAGGGCAAAAGCAGCCGTACCCAAACAGGAGGGACTAACCATCGAAAGACAGTTAACTGCTGATGAATTTAAACAACAATTAAATAAGGAAAGGGCAGTGGCGAATTTGCAGCCTATTCTATCCAGAGCAGATGATAAAGATATTTTACCGGTTTCGCTTGAGGGTAATTCCATAAGTATGGCAGCCAGAAGAGAAAGAGTGAGAGATATAGCTAAGATATTAAGAGCTAATCCTAATGGGAAAGGGTTTTCAATGACTGTTGAAGATCAAGGGGACGGTTTTGCCATATTTAAAATTGTCACAGAGAGAATACCAGGAATTGAATTGAGAATAAGCTTTGATGAAAAGCGGGGTTATTTAATACTGACAGGAGAAGATGAATTCATGCCTGAAGCAGCCGGTTTAATCAGAAGGTTGGTTGAAAAAACTGACTTCAAGAGAAAGAAAAAATAAGGGGATTGCGGCAAGAAGTACGATTTATGACCTACTACCGGGAAGCAAAACTCGATTAGAGGGTTTTTAACCTTTGTTTTTAGTAAGGCTGGCTTTTTGGATGAGGAGGAGCTGGTCGCGGGGAATAAGGGGCAGTTTGTCGAGGGGGAAAAATTTGGCAGCCGTGACTTCGGAAGATGGTTTAAAAAAGCCTCCATAAAAGCTTCCTTTATAGCAGATTTCCAATCTGGCAGTTTGGCGGTCGGTACGGGTCTTGAGAACTTGATTGATTTTCACCGTAAGCCCTGATTCTTCAAAGATTTCCCTTTGCAGTCCCTCCCTGGGATGTTCCTTGCCTTTGAGATACCCTCCGGGCAGCGACCAGGGGATCTGGCGGTAGGAATGTTTAAAAAGGAGAATTTCCTCCTTTTGGTTTAGAATTACCCCGGAAACACCGATCAGGAATTCATCCTGGAGAAGGCGCATCAGAAGAAGCTGTAGTTTTCGGGAAAACGGCAGTATCTTCCAGAGGAAAAGCAGAAGCCTCATAGCGAATCGTCTTCGGAGACGGTTTTTATGTTTTTGGCTTTCCTGATTTTATCCATCTCGGTTTCCAAAGCCAGAAGTCTTTTCACGATCTGATTATAACCTTTATTAACCTCGCTATACTCACGGTCCAAGCGGCGAAGCTTAAATAGGGCCAGAAAATAGTCGATCGCGGAGGTGATAAGTGCCAGCAGGAAACCGGCTGCGAGAGAGATTAAGATTATTAAAGGAAATGAGATGCCGGTAAATTTCAGATTAGCCAGGGTCAAATCAACGCCGAAATTATTCTGAATGGCAAAGGCGACAAATACGGAAGTCAGAATCAGAAATAATAATAGAATAATCATAAAATTTGACTGAATTATAGCATGGGTTCTTTTTTTGTTATACTTTAGGAAGATGAAGTTGGGTTTTATCGGTTTAGGCAAAATGGGGCAGGCGATGGTCTTCAATCTGGTTGAGAAGGGGATTGAAGCGGTTGTTTTTAACCGGACCGCCGGCAAGATGGATGAATTGGCCGGGCAGGTTAAAAATGGCCGGATTTTGACTAAAGCATATTCTTACAAAGAGTTTATCGAAAAATTACCAAGACCCCGGATAATCTGGCTGATGGTGGAGCACGGGCAGGCAGTTGATGAAGTCATCGAAGAACTGATACAGAATGGATTAGAAAAAGAGGATATTGTTATAGATGGAGGCAATTCTTTCTATAAAGATAGTGTTAGAAGATATAACTTTTTAAAAGAAAAAGGGATTCATTTTCTGGATGCGGGGACTTCGGGTGGCTTGGAGGGAGCCCGCAAAGGAGCCTGTATCATGGTGGGCGGAGAGAGAGATGTTTTTGAAAAAGTAAGAGCCTATTTTGAAGCAATGGCTGGAACGAGCGGAGATGTCACTTATTTCGGACAATCCGGGGCCGGACATTTCGTCAAAATGGTGCATAACGGAGTCGAATACGGCATGCTGGAGGCAATTGCTGAAGGCTT
>MFJU01000015.1:0-14776 GCA_001779315.1 Candidatus Gottesmanbacteria bacterium RIFCSPLOWO2_01_FULL_42_22
CTAAAATCGGTCTTTCGGACGGCCTCATCAGGCTTTCCGTCGGTATCGAAGATGCCGATGATTTGATTGCGGATATATCCCAAGCTCTGAATGCTGTTTAAAAAAACACTCCTCTCCACATCCGTCGTAAAAGCCTGTTATAATTTTATTTATGGATAACCAAAATCCTTCCCAGTCAGGCGAATTTCAGGAACTGGCAAAACTTAAACAAAAACTAAATTCCGTTCAGATGCCGCAGGATCTTAGGGAAAAAGCGGAAACCATGATTTCCCGGGCGGAAGTCGCCTTTAAGTATCATACCCAATTCAACCAGTTTGACGCTGTGTCCGCTTATATCGACTGGATCTCCCAACTGCCATGGCAGAAAAAAACAGCCGACAACCTCGATATCAAAAAGGCCCAGGAAATTCTGGATAAATACCATTACGGTCTGACGGAGCTCAAAGACAGGATATTGGAATATCTCTCGGTCATGAAACTGAATCTTGATCTTAGCCAAAAAAATCCTGAGGCCAAGCAAAATTTCAACCGCGCCCCTATCCTCTTTTTCGTAGGTCTGGTCGGTACCGGCAAAACAACCATCGCCATCTCTATAGCTGAAGCTCTGGGCAGGAAATTCGTCAGGATTCCTTTCGGCGGCATGGGTTCAGCCCTGGATCTTCGGGGCGAATCGCGTGTCCATCCTGATGCCGAAGTCGGCCAGGTGATGAAAGCTCTGAGACGTGCCGGCAGCCGGAATCCGGTCATCCTTCTCGATGAACTTGACCGGGTTGCCGAACACGCCCGTTCTGATATCATGGGAGTCCTGGTTGAACTTCTGGATCCGGAGCAGAATGTAGGCTTTATCGACCATTATATCGACTACCCGTTTGACCTATCCGAAGTGCTTTTTATCGCCACCGCCAACAATACCAAAAATATCTCAACAGCCGTCATGGACAGACTCGAACCAATTCAAATGCCTTCTTATAATGATGAGGAAAAAATCGTTATTGCCAAATCTTATGTTTATCCTAAAATATTGCTGTCGGCCGGCCTTTCACCCGGGCAGTTAAAAATTGAAGATAATGTCTGGAGTGCAATCGTCAGACCCCTAGGTTATGATTCGGGCATCAGGACTTTGGAAAGGACCATTGACGGAATCTGCCGCAAAGTTGCCAGGCAAATCGTGGAGGATAAAATCGCCAATATAACAATTACTTCGGAAAATGTTAAAAAATACCTGCCAACCTGGTAACAGATAATATGCAATACGAGCCAATATTCAAAAAACCTGAAGAAACATTTTTAAGACTGATCCCTCTGGGCGGAATCGGCAATGTCACCAAAAATATGTACATTTATGAACTGAGGTCAGACAGGAAAACCATCAGCGATATTCTCATTGTTGACTGCGGTATCGGTTTCCCCGATGAGGATATGTACGGCATCGACCTGGTCATTCCCGACATCACTTATTTGAAGGATAAAATAGATAAAATCCGGGGAATTATCCTGACCCACGGACACGAAGACCACATCGGCGCACTGCCATATATTTTGCCTGAACTGAAAGTTCCTGTTTATGCGACCAGGCTGACAGCTGCTTTGGCCAAAGTAAAATTAGCCGATTTCGGTTTGCAGTTTCAAGTCAATGAAATCGATATGGGTAAAAGTCTCTCAATCGGACCCTTTACCATCAACTTTATCCATGTCACCCATTCCATACCGGATGCCTCCAATTTATTCATAAAAACTCCGGTGGGCAATTTTTACCATGGCAGCGATTTCAAATTTGACTGGACGCCAATCGACGGCATGCAGACGGAAGTCGGCAAAATAGCTAATGCCGCCAACAGCAATATTACCTGTCTTTTATCAGATTGCGTCAGGGTTGAAGCGGAAGGTTATACCCTTTCGGAACGTGTTATTGAGGATGCCCTGGAAAAAGAAATCCGCAATTGCCAGGGTAAATTCATCTTTACCACCCAGTCATCAAATATCTCCAGAATCCAGCAGGCCATAGATGTCGCACTTCGCCACAACCGCAAAATCGTCTTTATGGGCCGCTCTATTCTAAAAAATATCGATGTTTCCCGCAAACTGAATTATCTTCATTACAGCGATATCAATACTATCAATGAAAAAGATATTCATAAATATAAACCTAACGATCTGGCCCTGATTGTCACGGGAAGCCAGGCACAACCCAACGCCGTACTTTCCAGAATTGCCGAAGAAGCTCATAAATTTGTGCGGATAGCTCCCGGAGACGTCGTGGTTTTTTCAGCCGATCCAATCCCGGGATATGAAAACGCCGTTCATACTTTGATTGATCTTTTGACGGAGGGCGGGGCCCGTGTCGCCTATTCGGAAATCACTGATGCCCTCCACGTTTCAGGCCACGGATCAAAAAGCGATTTAGCCTTAATGATCGGTTTAACTCAAGCTAAATATTTATTGCCGATAGGCGGCACCATCAGGCATATGAGACATTATGCCCAACTGGCTTTTGACATGGGTTATAAAAGCCACCAGGTACTTATTCCCTCAAACGGAGAGATTCTGGAGTTTTCCAAAAACGGGCAAGTGGCAGTCAAAGAGCGTCTCAATTTAAAAAACATCATGATTGACGGTTTGGGCATCGGGGATATCGGCAATGTAGTTTTAAGAGACAGGCAAACCATGGCCAGCGAAGGCATTGTGGTGGTCGTTGTCCCCATTGACCAATCCACAGGGCGGGTCGCTTCAGAACCGGATATTATTTCCCGGGGTTTTGTCTATATGAAAGAAGCGGAGGGTCTGATTGTCCAATCCAAAAAAGTTGTCACCAGTTCTTTGAAATTGAAAAAAGGCCGTATCATCGACTGGCATTATGTCAGAAAACAGATTGAAGGCAATTTGGAAGAATTCCTGTTTAAAGAAACCCACCGCCGACCCCTCATCATAACCGTTGTCATCCATGTCTAAATGTCGAAAAAGAAAATCAAGGCAAAATTTCCGGCATACCCGTTTCTTCTGATTCCGGTTATACTTCTCTTTTTTTTATCCCTTCATCTTCCTTCTCCCAAAAGATTAAATATCCCGCGGGAAAAAGAAGTTTTCCTGCCGCCGCCTCTTCAATTTACAAACATTTATTTCAATGTTCTGGGGATGCAAAAAATTGAACCGGAGGATATCATCCGTTTCGTTAATCTGGAAAGGCAAAAGCGCGGCATACCCGAATTAAGGACAGCTGATAAATTGACAGAAGCGGCTTCCATGCGTTCAAAGGTCATCCTAAAATACCAGAATTTTTCCCACCAGGATCCATACGAAGGGATTGAGCTCACTACCATCCTGCCGAAAGTTAACTACCACTTTATTTATGCTTCGGAAAATATCGGCATGGGCGGAGTTTCGGCCGAAGATTTTGTGGCCGGTTTCATGAACAGTACCAGTCATCGGGAAAACCTGCTTAATACCAAGCTTATTGAAAGCGGAGCTGCTGTCGCCAGCGGACGGTACCGGGAATATTATGTCAATATAGCCGTCCAGCTGTTCGGCATCCCCTCAGGCAAAGATGAATTTTACGGTTATAACGAAAGCGACAAAAAATATTACCGTATCAGTCTTAACCGACTTAATTACCAGTTGAATCCCGTCATTTTCACCTTTTCAAATATCTTCGGAAAGAAAAACTCAGATTTAATGAAATTAAAACGCCAAAAGGAAATTTTGCAAATCCTTAATAAAAAAATAGAAGAAGAAAATCCGTTCTATGATGATGAAATCACTCTGATAAAAGAATATAACAGCTACCTCTAAAAACCGGCCATAAATAGGGGGGTTAAACAGTCGGACGCTTTTTCCTTATATAAAAGAAGGCTCCGCCCAGAAGGCCCAGGCCGACTATGATCAAAATTAATCCCAAACCTCCGCCGGCCCTGGCAATGATGGACGGTGCCGGAGTCGGAGTCGGAGTGGTGCTAGGAGTTGGCGATAAGGTAATAGTCGGAGTTATTGTCGGCGGCAGAGGTGTAGCTGTTTTTTTAGGCGGAGTTTTAGTTGCGGTTGCCTTTGGTGCGCCGGTTACGGTCGGAGCGCCGGTAGCTGTAGAACCAGTCGGGCTGGGATTCCCTGTAACTGTCGGAGTAGGAGACCCTACGGTCGGTGTTGGTGTTTCCTGGGCATAAGTTTGACTTGGCTGAAAAACCAAGAGCAAAAAAAGAATTGATAGAATAATTCTTTTCATTTAATTGAAGGTCTATTGTAACATAGTGCATGCTTTTTATCCATAAGCCGCTTAGTTCTCCGTAGAAATCCGACAGTCGTCCTCTTTTAATTTTAATAAAGGCGGTTTCATACCAATTCCCATGTGCGGTCTATGGTAATGGTATCTTTTTAAGAATAATTCTGCCATTGTCTGACAGTATGGCAGCTGATAATACCTGTATTTACCCCATCCTAAGCACTCTTTCCTGAACGACCTGTTAAAGCTTTCAATGAATGACTGTTCATTTTTCCTGTAAGGTCTGGCTACTCTGTGCCTATCACAATATTTTTCAACATTCTTTTTGAATTCATCTTTGAATTCCGGTCCGCCGTCTGTTTGGATCAGGTGGACATGGTTATCAAATCTTCTTCTCATACTTTGAAGGAGGAATTGATAGCCAAAATCAGCTGTTAATTGAGGAGCAATAAGTACATCCGCCTCTCTCGTGAAGATGTCGATACCTGTGAAGGCAAAAAGGTCACCAAAATCCACAGTATCCATCTGAACAACTTCCCTGGATTGGATAGCGTCAGGAATTGGCCCTCTTTCCTGGTTTTTCTTCCATTTGGATCTGACTGTATATTTCTCTTTTAAAATCTCGTAGATTTTGGGGACAGAGATATGGGAATTGTATTCTTTGTTCAGGAAGTATTGAATTTTCTGGCCACAACAATCCATTTCTCTTTCCCTAAGCTCCCAGACTCTTCTTTTAAGGATAGGATCTACCTGTCTTTTTTCTCTTTCTCCCTTTTTAGCATTCTCGTATTGTTCTAGGAATCCGGAAAGTCCAGACCTTTCTATTCCCTGCATCCAAAGGATTATCGTTTCCCTGTGTTTTCCTAAATGTTGGGCTATTCTAATTTTGGGGACTCCCTGCCCATAGAGCTCCCAGGCAAGAGTGATGAGTGTTAAATTTGACATGTCCATATTTTAATGGACTGTCGGATATTTACGGAAACATTGCGTAAGCCGCGGGCCTACCGATTTTGGCAGCTTGGATCAATAAATAACCAGAGGCGAATCCTCCTATATGTGCCCACCAGGCGACTCCGCCGCCTTCCATGGCGGCGAGTGAACCCACCCCGGAAAAAAGCTGGATGACAAACCAGTAGCCTAGCATTATCGAAGCCGGCATCTTTATCTTATGCAGAAAACCTCCAAATGAAATAATCAAAGTATCAATTTTATGCCGCGGATACAAAACCAGGTAAGCTCCCAATACCCCGGCGATGGCACCGGAAGCACCCAGTGTCGGAATATCGCTTCCGATCATGAAAAAATATTGGATTAAAGAGGCGATAATGCCGGTCGCCAGATAAAACAGCAAAAAAGCGATATGTCCCAGGTATGCTTCGATATTATCTCCGAAGATCCACAAAAACCACAGATTGGAAACAATATGGAGCCATCCTCCGTGAAGAAACATTGACCAGATAAAAGGCCAGAGCGTGGCCGGGATGCCGAAATCAACTTTAGATGGAACCAAGGCAAAACTAAAAATAAACGCTTGCGGGTCGCTTGATGTCAGTTGAAGGTAAAAGACAAATGAAGTTATTAAAATTATAAGTATGGTTACAAGTGGAAAACGGCTTGAAGGATTATGGTCTTTTATCGGAAACATTCAAAATTATATTTTAGACAGTTCCAGAAATTTGTACTTATAATCTTTATAGCTGCCGCTCTTTTCAACGATTACATTTTTAAACTCGGAATAATCCGGGAAATAGGTATCCGCCTCAAATTTTCCTTCGACCACTGTCAGATAAATTTTATCTGCCAGTCTGATGGCCTGATGATAAACGTCCCCGCCTCCGATAAAAAAGACTTCCGTGGCATTGCGGCTTTCTGCCAGACTGATAGCCTCAGGGATGGAATGAGTTACAAAGACGCCTTCCGGACGGAAATCGCGGTCTTTGGTCAAAACAATATTGGTGCGTCCCTCCAGCGGTTTGCCGATCGATTCATAGGTTTTTCTGCCCATGACGACCGGATGTCCCAAAGTAATCTGCTTAAAATGGTACATATCCTCGGGAATTGACCACAGGAGTTTATTGTCTTTCCCCAATTCCTTGTTGGAGCCGATGGCGGCAATGATGGAAATTTTCAGCTGTACCATAATTAAAAACCTCCTACGACCGTAATCTCGCCTCTTATCGGCGGATGAGGGTCATACCCGACGACTTCAAAGTCGGAAAATTTAAAATTATCGATATTCTTAACCTCCGGATTTATTTTCATTACCGGCAGCGGTCTTGGCGTCCTTTTCAATTGTTCCTTTACCTGGTCAAAATGGTTCTCATAAATATGGATATCGCCGAAAGTATGGACGAAATCTCCCGGTTTATATCCGGTCACCTGGGCCAGCATCAGCGTCAATAGGGCATATGAAGCGATATTAAAAGGCACACCCAGGAAAGAATCAGCGCTTCGCTGGTAAAGAAGAAGCGATAGTTTATCACCGGTAATATTAATGTGGTACATGGTATGGCATGGCGCAATCACCATCGAAGCCGAATGGCTGCCGCTCATTTCATAAATTGAACCGGCATTCCAGGCTGAAATTATATAATGCTTTTTCTGGGGATATTTTTTGATTTTCTCAATCGCCCAGCCCAACTGATCAATCTCTTTCATTTTGGCGGGCTTGCCCGCCGAAGCTGCCCCCTTCGCCGAAGTGGCTACGGAGGCCGAGTCAGCGAAGGCGGGCCAACGCCGCCACTGCACCCCGTAAACAGGCCCCAACTCTCCCCACCTAGCCAGAAATTTCTTGTCTTGGGCAATTTTTTTGGTAAATTCTTCATAAGGTATGGCTTTTTGCTTTTTGGCCTCCATCGCCCAGCTGTATTTTTTATAAGCCCATTCATCCCAGATATGGACGTTGTTTTCGACCAGGTATTTGATATTGGAAGAGCCTGACAAAAACCAGATGAGTTCATGGATGATACCGCGGACAAAGACTTTTTTAGTGGTTAGAAGAGGAAAACCCTGGGAGAGGTCAAACCGGATCTGCCGGCCGAAGACGCTTTTCAGTTTTACCCCGGTCGAATGGGAAATTTTCCACTCCCCGTTATCCAGAATATCCTGCAAAAGTTGCAAATATCGGTATTCCGGATGATTTTCATCCATATCTTTTATTCTATTAAAGAAGATCGCATATGTCGAGATCAAAACGGAGTTATCATACCTCTATCACACCTCGGGGGTGATACAGCTTTCATACATCCGGGTATCAGTTGAGTTTTATCAGTTTGCCCAGCTGTAATGCTTTGGCGTACATCGCTTTTAAAAACAGAATAGCCAAAATCAGATAAATAATATTCAAAATAAAAGCAGCGATCAGCTGGTTTATATCAAAGCGCCCCACGCTTATGACACTTCTCATATTCTCAAAAACATATGACGGCGGGACGAAACGGGCAATGCCCTGAGCCCAGGGAGGCAGGATGGAGACCGGATAAATCACGGCTGAGAAAGGATAAATGACAAAAAGCAGGGCCCAGGCAAAAGATTGGATTTTATAGCCGTATCTTAGAATTAAGCCGTTGATAAAAAAGCCGACTGCCCAACCTGTCAGAATCAGATTGGCAAAAGCCGGCAGCAGAAAAAAACCGTTATCAAAAATATTATATTTGTAAAGAATAAAGGCCAGAAGAGAAAGAAAGCTCATGGTTACCGTCAGTTTGGAAAGACCCAGGACGAGCGTCGCCAACACGAATTCGATGATTGAGACCGGGGTGGTAAAAAGATTAATAAGATTGCGGTTCCAGGCTTCATCCAAAAGGGGCATATTGATTTCGCGCTGGGAGCCGATGATGACCGACCAGAAAATGATACCGCCGATAAAAACCGCCACGATATCAATCCCCGTATTATATTGTTCTATATACTTTGAAGTCAGTCCCCAGAAAATCAGATCAACTGTCGCCCACCAGAAAGCATCAACCACCCGGTCCAGATCCCGCCTCCAGGTAAAGAGGTGTCTGACAATAATGCCTTTGACTCCTGACCAGTTAATTGCTTCCATCTTCAGTGTTTTTGCTTTTTGGCGGTTAACAGGAAAAAATCCTCCAAAGTCGGCTTTTCAATGGAAATTTCCCTGTATGAAATGCCGCGTTCCGACAGCAAATTCAGGAATTTGGGAATTTCCTTCTCTGCAATCTCGACTGTGGTGAAGCGTCCGGAGACTTTTATCTGCCATAGATTTTCCCTGATCAGTCTTTGCAGCCTTTTCAATCCGTCATCGATCATCATTTCAATTCTCGATATTTTAATTCTTTTGGCCAAACCTTCCGGAGTATCGCGGGCAATAATTTTACCTTTATCCAGGAATACTACCCTGTCGCAGATTTGTTCCACTTCCGCCATGTTATGCGAAGTAAAAAGGATGGTTGTCTGGAATTTTCGCCTGACCCTTCTGATTTCCTGTCTGACTCCTTCGGCACTTTCAGGATCGAGAGAGGCAGTCGGCTCATCAAAAAGGATAAACCGCGGATTGTTCAGAAATGCCTTAGCCATATTCAATCTGGTCGTCCAGCCGGAGGAAAGTTCATTGACCTCTTTGTCCTTTTTCCCAATCAAAGAAAAGACTTCTATGATTTCCGTAACTTTTAATTTAGGATTGTCAATTCCGTATAACAAAGCCTGTACGTAAAGATTTTCCCAAACAGTCAGATTCCACGGCAGATGGGTATATGTCGATGAAAAATTAACCTCCTTTAATATTCTCTTGCGATGCATCTTAAGATCCAGCCCGAAAACAGAAATAGAGCCTGAGGTCGGTGTAATCAGTCCCAAAATCATTTGGATGGTAGTGGTTTTGCCGGCCCCGTTCGGCCCCAGGAGTCCGACGATTTCGCCCTCGCTGATTTGAAATGAAATATCATCGACAGCGGTAATTTTTTCTTTTTTGACCCGTCTTAAAGAAAACTTTCCGCCGCTAAAAGTTTTAGTCAGATTTTTAACCTTAAGGATAGTTGTCTTCACCGGTTTTATTTTAGCATAATCTTGACAATCCCCTATTAATACTATAGGATATTTTATGTCGGGTTGACTTTGATATAATAAATCACTGCCTATGGCCAGAAGAAGAAAAAGACATTATCGTTACCGCCGCCGGAAATCATTATTTAAACCGAAGAAAGGGACGATCTTTTCCCTGTTGGCACTTCTGTTAGTCGCCGGTTCCATCCTGTTAACCTTATCATTCTTTGAGCAGGGCTCTGTTTTGGACGGCTTGGAAGAGGAAGCTGCCGTTTATTTCGGCGTCATGAGATTTCTGTTGCCTCTGGTGACGTTGCCTTTCGCCCTCTTTCTTTTAAAACTCAAGACCCCTTTATCCCGACTCGGTACTATTGTAGGCTTAATCCTGGTTTATCTTTGTCTTACCGGTTTGACCCAAAGCGGGCAGGTCGGTCTTGTCATCTGGCTGTTGTTTGCTGATGCCCTCTCGGAAATAGGCTCTTTTGCCATGCTTTCGCTGATGCTTTTTGTCGGATTGATGGTTGTTTTTGAAATTTCCATACAGGAAATTATCAAGGTCTTTGAATCCGTTGCCGCTTTTTTTGTCAAAAACACTTCTGATAAAAAGAAAAAAGATATCTTCGCCGAGAAATTGCCCATCCGGGCTCCGGCTATTCCCAGGATGTCCCCCACCCCGATTGAAAAAGAAATCAGCCAAAAAGAAGCCGCCAAAACCGGCAAACAAACAGCAGCAGTATTGCCAAGCGGTGATCTGGGTACCGGTCTGGTTACCAATCTCAATGCCCAAAGTTCAGTCTGGGAATATCCGCCGTTATCAATTCTCTCATCCGCCCCGGGGCAAAAAGCTGACCGCGGCGACATGAAACAGAATGCCGGTATCATCGAAAGGACATTGGGAGGTTTCGGCATCAGCGCCCATGTCACCGAAGTAAACAAAGGTCCTGCGGTTACCCAATATGCTTTGGAAATAACCCTGGGTACCAAACTTTCGAAAATTACTGCTTTGTCCAATGATTTGGCTCTGGCTTTGGCAGCTCCCACAGGGCAAATCAGGATAGAAGCTCCCATTCCCGGCCGAAGTCTTGTCGGCATTGAAATACCCAACCATTCGCTCGAATATGTCACTATCCGGCAAATGTTCGAAAGCGACATGATGAAACGGGGCAAGGATAAACTTATGGTGGCTTTAGGTCTTGATGTTTCCGGCAGTCCCATAGTTGCCAATATTGCCAAAATGCCGCATGTGCTTATCGCCGGTACAACCGGCAGCGGTAAATCGGTCCTCATCAACTCCTGGATTGCCTCCATTCTTTTTAGAAACAGTCCCAGTGAAGTCAAGCTTATTCTGGTTGATCCCAAAAGAGTTGAGCTTACACTTTACAAAGATATCCCGCACCTTTTGACCCCGGTCATTGTCGAGCCGGATAAAATTTTATCCGCCCTCAAATGGTCGATGGGGGAAATGGACCGCAGATACAAACTGTTCCAGCAGGTAGGGGTGCGCAATATCGACGGTTACAATGAACTGTCCGGTTTCCAGGTTCTTCCTTATATCCTGATTTTCATTGATGAACTGGCGGATCTCATGTCCTTTGCTCCGGTTGAAGTTGAGGATTCCATCTGCCGCATCGCCCAAATGGCCAGGGCGACAGGCATTCATCTGGTGGTCGCCACCCAGCGGCCGTCGGTTGACGTCATTACCGGTCTTATCAAAGCCAATATTCCATCCCGGATCGCCTTTAATGTTTCCGCCATGGTCGATTCCCGGGTCATCATTGACATGCCCGGAGCAGAAAAACTTTTAGGCCGGGGCGACATGCTCTATATTCCGCCTGACCAGGCCAAGCCAACCAGAATCCAGGGCACTTTTGTTAAAGAGGGTGAAATCATCAAACTGGTTGAATTCTTCAAAGAAAAAAATGTGCCTGTGGAATATACGGAAGAAGTCACTACTCAAAAGCTTACCTGGAAAAAAGGTACGGCAGGTGCCACGGGATCGACCGGTGAGGGGGGCCATGATGCCTTTTTTGAACAGGCTGTCAGAGTCGTCTGCCAATACGACCGCGCTTCAGCTTCGCTTCTTCAACGACGGTTATCAATCGGTTATGCCCGGGCAGCCCGGGTGCTGGACCAGCTGGAAGCGGAGGGTGTGGTCGGTCAGGCTGAAGGATCAAAACCGCGCGATGTTCTGGTCAAAAACCCTGACGAATTTTTTGCCGCTAAAAACGAGGCGGCCCCTGCCGCATAACCGTTCATTCTAAATTTTATGCGAACAGTCGGCGAGATTTTGAAAAAAGCCCGTCTGGAAAAGCGTCTCACCCTTGACGAGGTCGAAAAACGGATCAAAATCAGGAAAAAATATTTGGAAGCATTGGAAGAAAACGCCTGGCACAAACTGCCGTCACTGCCTTATATCAAAGGGTTCTTACGCAATTACTCCACACTTCTGGATTTGAGACCTGAAGAAATGCTGGCCGTTTTCCGGCGCCATTATATGTACGAGGAGCACGGAGGCATTTTGCCGGAAGGCATTAGCAAACCCCTCAACGAACCGGTTTTTAGATTTACCCCGCAAAACATTACCGTTATTATTTTCGTTTCATTTCTGCTGATTTTCTTTTCCTATCTGTCTTTCCAGCTGAAAACCTATGTCAGCCCGCCTAATTTGATCATCACTCGGCCGGCCGAGGGGGAGTTATTAAAAAATGAAACGCTGGAAATTAAAGGCAAGTCAGACCATGATGCGGTAGTTGAAATCAACAATAAAAGAATCGCCCTCAATGGCAAAGGCGAGTTTTCAACTACCTTTACCTTACAGCCCGGTGTCAATACCATTATCATCGAATCAATCAGTAAATTCGGCAAGAAAAAAACCCTCACCCGCACCGTCTCCGTAAATACGGAAATATCACCCTCTCCATAATATCTGCATACAAAACTATCCCCGGCGCCTTGACTTAAACCTCGTGGGAAATTAGAATTAAGTTTACTGCCAATGTTAGATACGACCCAAATACTGCTCTTTGCCGTTGTCACCATCCTGACTGTTCTTCTGGTTTTCATCGGCTGGCAAATTTTCCAGATCTTAGGCGAAGTCCGCAAGATGCTTCAGAAATTTAATACCATGGTTGACGGAGCCGTCAATGTGACCGGCAACTTGGGTAAATCTTTTGAAAAGTTAAGCGGTTTCGGCGAAGGCGTCCAGGCTGTCTTTTCCATCTTCAAATTATTTTCAGGTAAAAAGGAAAAAAAAGATGACAAATGAAAACAGTAAACCGGGCAATTTCTGGTTCGGCTTCTTTATCGGCGGATTGGTCGGCGCTTTTACCATTTTTCTTTTAGGCACAAAAGAAGGTAAAAGACTGGCCGAGAAATTGCGTGAAAAAGGCGAGGAATACGAGGAAGGACTGGAAGAAAAGGTAGCCGGCCTTCAGAAAAAAGGCGAGGAATTCCTCTCTGAAGCGACACGCGTCAAGGAAAAAATCGTTAAAGAGTTCGATGAAAAGAAAAAGGAAGCAACTGAGGATCTGGTCAGTAAAATGGATGCCACCTTCTCACGTTTGGAAGAACTGCAGAAAAAAGGCATCGAACTGACCGAAGATGTTCACAAACGCCACTTCAAAAAAGACGGCAAACCCCTGGCTTCCTGATTTATCCGTTCACCCTCTGCCACGCTTCGCCTGCTTCTTTAACAAACTTTTCAATATCTTTCCTA
The DNA here is from genome assembly GCA_001779315.1 of Candidatus Gottesmanbacteria bacterium RIFCSPLOWO2_01_FULL_42_22. Lineage (GTDB taxonomy): Bacteria > Patescibacteriota > Microgenomatia > 2-02-FULL-39-11 > 2-02-FULL-39-11 > GWA2-43-14. Next base: position 12,930 of record MFJU01000015.1, read on the forward strand.
TTTTGGGCAGCGGAAATTTGCACCCGGATCTCATCTTTGCCCTTTGGCACCACCGGATAATTGATATTGGTCACCAGGTATCCCCTCTTATACAATTCATCAGTCAAAGCTTTAGTCCGAACCGGCTCAGCGATCAAAATCGGCTGGATGGGATGGATTGATTCTGCCGCAAAGACAAAACCTTTTTCCTTCATCAGCTTTTTAAAATGGTTAATGTTTTTCCGCAGGTTCCGCAAAAGTTTCCTGCCTTTGGCTGAATCGACCAGTTTTAAAGCTGCCAAAGCCGCTCCGGCTACTCCCGGAGAGACGGAATTGGAGTAAATATAGGTAGCTGCCGATTCCCTCAAATAATCAATCAGGATTTTATCCCCGACGGCATAACCTCCATCGGAGCCGAAGGCCTTGCCGAAAGTCCCGACCAGAAGATCTGATTTGCCGCTGGACAATTCCTCACAGCCCCGGCCATTTCTGCCGCAGGCACCGACCCCGTGGCTGTCATCCGCAATCAGAAAAATTCCTTCCTCAAACTGTCTGTCATATTTGTCGCAGATTTTTTCCAATTTTCCGATATCCGCATATTCCCCCAGCATGCTGAAGATGCCGTCGGTAATGACCAGCACCCGTTTAAATTTGCCCAGATTTTCCCTTAAGACCTGCTCCAATGAATCATAATCCAGATGTTTGTAAATCAGTTTCTGTTCTTTGGATAACCCTGCCACTCGGACTCCGTCAATAATACTTCTGTGGTTCAATTCATCCGAGATAATCAATGTATCAGCTAAAACCAATGAATCCTTGCTCTGCCCTTTACTCAAACAGGCAATGACAGCCAGATTGGCGGCAAAAGCCGAAGAAAAAACCATGCCCTCTTCCCGCTGGTGGAATTTGGCAACTGTCTTTTCCAATTGTCTGTAAAGATCAAAAGTGCCGGAAATAAATCTGACAGCCCCCGGCCCGCTGCCGTATTTTTTCGAAGCCGCCTCTTCCCCCTGGCGCAATTCTTTGGCAAAACGCAGTCCCAAATAATCATTGGAATTAAAGATCGAGTATTTTTTGCCTTTGATTAAAGCTTTAGGGAAAGAACCGCCGGTGAAACCCTCAATAATTTTCTCATTCCTCTTGGCCACCTTCGCCTCATCTACCCTTTTCAATTCTGCCTTTAACACTTTATAAAAATTTTGTTTGGACATAAAAATTAATCCTTCCGTTTCAGCTTTATTCCTAACTTTTCCAGCATCAGCCTGGTCATCTTCGGCAAATTGTATTCATGCCGCCAACCCCAGTCTTTACGGGCTTGACTATCATCAATTGTTTTCGGCCAGGAATCGGCAATCTTCTGCCGGTGGTCCGGTTTATAGTCATTTTTAAATCCGGGCATCAGTTTTTTTATTTCCGAAACCAGCTCCTCGGGCGCAAAACTGATAGCCGCAAAATTGTAACTGGTGCGCACGGATAACTTTCCCGGATCTGCTGCCATCAGTCTGATCGTGCCTTTGACGGCATCATCGATAAACATCATCGGCAGGACGGTGCCTTTTTTCAGAAAACAGCTGTATGATTTGTTTTTCAATGCTCCGTAAAAAATATGGACGGAATATTCGGTCGTGCCGTCTCCCGGCGGAGCATTGTAGGCGATCAGCCCGGGATAGCGCAGACTTCTGACATCAAGAGCGTATTTCAGGAAATAGTACTGGCAGAGAAGTTCGCCGGCCAATTTGGTGACGCCGTACATGGTAGTCGGTTCAAGTATCGTATGCTGGGGAGTATTTTCTCTGGGAGTCGTCGGCCCGAAGACGGCAATTGATGAAGGCCAGAATACGCTGCATTTATTCTCTACTGCCAGATCG
>MFJU01000015.1:14791-19329 GCA_001779315.1 Candidatus Gottesmanbacteria bacterium RIFCSPLOWO2_01_FULL_42_22
CCGTTAATGTTGATATCCCAGGCCAGAGGAGGATTTTTCTCGCCACCAACAGACAAAAGCCCGGCCAGATGATAAATCTGTCCCACATTATATTTCCCGATAATTCTCTTCAGCTGGTTTCTGTCCCTGACGTCGCCGTTCTCAAGAGGGTAATCAACCTGCCGTTTTGTCTCATGGGCGAGGAGGATTATATTTTTTTTGCCGTAAATCCTGCCCAACTCAATAATCAGATCAGAACCAACCAGTCCAAAAGCCCCAGTCACCAGTATTTTTTTCATAGTTGAATATTTAGTCATATTTTTATAACCATTCATTCGGCATAATGATACGTCGCTTCGCTCCTCATAAAAAAAACCTCCCTTTATGGGGGAGGTCGTAAATTGCATCACCGGCACTCCCCTCTTAAAAGAGAGTAGTCGTGGTCATGCCGCTATCAGCTAATATCATCATCTTTCTGAATAGATTAGCTTAAATATCACGTCCTGTCAATCCTCATTTAATTATTTCTTTTTCTCAATTATAATTAATCCGTTGAAATATTCCGATTTCATCAGGAAAAAAACCTTATTTTTTATCATCAGTTTCTTTATACTTCTTTTTCTCCTTACTGCAGTCTCCGTCCCAAAAACAAAACCCCAAGTTGCCTCCTCTTTTGTGACAGCCGCCCCCTCGCCTTTTTATTCCCCTTCCCCTACTCAATCCATACTTCCGTCTGTAACTCTCAAACCGGCCGAAACGCTCACACCTGCCGCCATTCAAACAAATTATCCCGATCGCTTTTCTGTCAAAGTGGTCAATGTTGTAGACGGCGATACCGTCAAAATCGAAACAGGCGAAACCGTCAGGTACATCGGCATCGATACCCCGGAATCAGTCCATCCCAAAAAATCGGTTCAATGCTTTGCCAAAGAAGCATCTTTTAAAAATGAAGAACTGGTTTTGGGAAAAACAGTGGAATTGGAAAAAGATATAACCGATAAAGATAAATACGGCAGACTGTTAAGATATGTTTGGATTGAAGATCAATTGGTCAATGAGATTCTGGTCCGGGAAGGATACGCTTATTCCTTAAGTTTCCCGCCTGATGTTAAATATCAGGACCGCTTTATCGAAGCACAACGCCTGGCCCGCCAAGAACAGACAGGTTTATGGGGATCCTCCTGCCAGTCTCAAAACGCGCCGCAGCCGACTGCCAAACCGCAATCAGTTCAAACAGGTTCTTTTATTTGCGACTGCAGCAAATCCTGTTCAAAAATGTCATCCTGTGCAGAGGCCCAATATCAACTCGAAAATTGCGGTTGTATAGCCCGAGACGGAGATGGCGACGGCCTTGCTTGTGACTCCGACTGCCAGTAGAGTTAACTTTACAATATTTGCTATTATAATATCGTGGAGTTCAATTACAAAGTTGTTTATTATCTTTTACCATCAGGAGAGAATCCGGTTAAGACATTTCTTGATTCATTACAAGAGATTCAAAAAGCTAAAGTATTTAGAATTTTTAATATTTACCAGCAGTATGGATTGTTACAAATAATTCCCCATACCAGGAAATTAATCGGTACTCCATTATGGGAAATCAGAATTAAGGGAAAAGATAATATAAGAATTATCTATATTACACATACGGAAAAATCAATTTTAATTCTTCATGGATTTATTAAAAAAACTCAAAAAACTCCAATTAAAGAATTAAATATAGCCTTGAGTAGATTACAGACATTTAAACAGCTACTTGACAAATAGCTTTAAAATGATATCATATAAGATATCATTATGAAAAATAAATTATATTACTCATTTGAGGATCATTTAAAAGAAAGTCTCAAGGACCCGGAGTTCAAAAAAGTCTGGGAAGAATCGGAACCGGAATATTTATTGGCCAGAGAAATGATCAGAAAAAGACTTGAAAAAAAGATGTCCCAGAGAGATTTGGCCAAAAAACTCAAGACGACACAGGCTGTTATTTCCAGGATTGAAACTATGAATGCCAATCCTTCATTGTCTCTTCTTAAAAGAATCGCTAATGTCTTCGGATCAAATTTGAAAGTCAGCTTTAAATAATTTCCCACATAAACATATTCAGTAGTTTTAATTAAACATTCCTTATCCGATGTGATACTATTACTTTATGAAAAAATTCTTCATTTTCCTGATCGTTATTTTCATTTTAGCCGGAGCAGTGATTTTTTATCTGCTGCAGCCGAAAACTCTCGGCATCAGATATACGGCGGCGGATCTCCAGTCTATTAAAGGAAAAATAAAGATCTCCAATGAACCTTTGCCGACCAATTCTCCGATCGGCCAGACTTTGATTGTCTCGGGCAGTCATCCGGTTGATGCGAGTTTTACGAGTGAAGAATTGACGGCCATTGCCGACAACCGGCACAAAGATTACGCTTATTTTCCCTTCAGAAACGTTCAGATCAGAGTAAACAATGACGGTTCTGTTGAGGGAGGTGCCACCGTCAACTACCAGGATGCGGTCAATTATCTTGTTTCTTTGGGAGTTTCAGCCGCAGATATTGCCAAAGGCGCGGCCAAATTCAAGATCCCGAATGCCAATCTTCCGGTATATTTAAAGGTTTCCGGAACAATTAGTGATAATCAGAGCCAAATCAATGTCCAGCAGGCAAAAATTGCCAATATCAGCATTCCCCAAAATTATATTACTGACTATTCACCGGCTTTAAATAATTTGATTGACTCGATAATCCAAGACAGACAGCCGAGTGTCAATATAAACAAACTGGAAGTTTCCGGTAGCCAAGTTCACTTCAAAGGAACGTCTCCGGATGTCGAAAAGACAGTCAGAAGCAATAAATATTGATATATTATTCTATCCCCCACTCCACCTTCCGGATTTAAACGAATAAAAGAAAAAACCGGAAGACAGACACTTAGGTATTTATATATTTGCCAGCAATACTCCATTTTATGAAGGAAGAGGAGATATCGTTAATGGAATGTATACTGCATTAACAAGTCAGAATCCTGATTTTGCAGCAAGTTGGAATTAGAAAGGTTTTTAAAACTTTCTTATTACTTTTTCCTTTTTAAAAAAATTACAAAAATTACCGCAAATATCAGTACACCGATGAATATAAGTATAGTCGAGATATTAAGAAACGGTGTTGTTTTTGTTCCGGTTTCCTTATCTTCCTGCGTATTACTCTCATCTTTATTTATATTTCCGTTATCGTTAAGTTTGGCCTGTGCCAGTTCTGTTTCAATAAGCGCAGTTTCTTCTTTAAGAGCATCGGCATAATTAAATTCAGTTACGTCATATCCGTCTTCATTTACAATATATCTGTCACCCGGATTAAGTTTTAATTTTCCCTTATCCGGCAGAGTCACCTCTACACTTCCTTCCATGACATCGAATTTAGTTTCATTTGTTTCTTCTGAATGAGATGCGCTAAACGAAGTTCCCAGGACACCGGCAACTGTCTGATAGATTACTAGACGAAAAGTTTTTCCCTGCTTCTTTAAGTTAAACCACGTTTCACCGAATACAATCTGCACTCCCTCAAATAACATAGTTACCTTGCTATTCGATTTTATTTTCAGTATTGATCCGTCGGGATATTTTATTATAAATCTTGAGTTAGGCCCGGTCTTTATTACATCCCCTTCCCGAAGATTAATCGGTCCGTCAGCTGGAATATCTTCAAAAGTCTCACCGTTATTGCGTGAAAACTGAGCAGTTCCTTTCACAAGTCCTCCGTCTACACCTTGCTTAGGAAGAAAATCAGTTTCTATATTCCACGATCCGTCAAAAGCCTCCGGATTATCAACTGTAAAAGTAACACTTGTATCTGCAACGGAGGCTGTAGTAGAGGTACCGTTTCTTAAATTAAATGAAAGGCCATTAACGATAAATTCCCCGTTTGGACCTCCTGAAAATGTACCTGTAAATTCATCACCACCGTATTCGTTACAATTTGAAGTGCACTCTGCCCGACCTACGACCTGTGAGTATTGTCCTGATGGATCCAAAGCTCCTACATTCCAAAACTCCAGATGATATACCAAAGTAAAACCCAATGAAACACCCTCCCACACCTTGACAGTATCTGACGTTGCCGTGACCTTTTGGGGAGGAGGATAAGCATGGACATACCGGATCGGCCAGATGAATATAAAAAATAGTATTAAGCCGGTGATTGAAATTATCTTCATTATTTATTAAAAGGAAGTTTACCAGAAACTACCTAATAATTACAATTGCATCAGTGAGATGGATTGGTCTGACTGCCGCAGCCAATGTTGCCCGGAAGTAACAGCTCCGACTAAAGAAGATCTTAGGAACGCGGCCATTGATAATCCTAATCCGACAGATGAAAATAATGTTTTTGAAGGTGGAGCAAAAGCTGAAGAATTGTTAATTCTGGCTGTAAATAATCTTTGTAATTCTTTCACAGAAAAACCTCTTCCTCCTATTCAATAAATTAATTTAACCCCAAAAAAACAACCCACAGGAAAATACCGACAGGAAGAATACTTGCCTCTATGTTATTCAGGGATTTTGAGGAGGT
>MFJU01000016.1:0-12500 GCA_001779315.1 Candidatus Gottesmanbacteria bacterium RIFCSPLOWO2_01_FULL_42_22
CTGATATGTTTGGTTTTGAACATGTGGAAGGATTCGGTAAATATCTTTTTCCCAATAATCTTGATTGGTCTGAAGTAAAACGAACTCCATTGAAGAACACTTTGTATATCCTTCCTGCCGGAAAGGTAATGGATGACAGCAATTATTTTTACGAAGTTAAAGATCCCGGAGGCAAACCCTTATACCGTTTTTATGAATTTTAAACTCAAGTCCGTATTTTTACTTGTTCTGATTGTTATTCTCAGTATATTTTTGCGAGGATATAAGCTAGGTGAAATTCCTGCCGGTTTAAACCGTGATGAGGCTGCCATAGGTTTCACTGCTTTCAGTCTTTGGCAGACGGGGAGTGATGAATATGGAGAAAAATTTCCAATTTCCTTTAAATCTTTCGGCGATTGGAAATTGCCGCTTTATATTTACGCTTCTATTCTTCCCGTTGCCAGTTTAGGCCTGAATCAATCATCAGTCCGTTTACTATCCCTTTTTGCCGGTGTACTGTCAATAGTTCCGGCCTTTTTTATCGCAAAAAAAGTCTTTCAGGGATCAGTCAGGGCAGCTTTATTGACCGCCTTTATGTTGAGTATAACTCCCTGGCATATTCATTTTTCCAGGATTGCTTCAGAGGCCAATCTGGCCGTATTGTTCGTTTCAATGGGAGCAGTGATTTATTTATACTGCTCATTTTCATTTAAGTGGTTAATGATTGCCTCAATTTTTTTCGGCGTAAGCTTATTTACCTATCATGCCAATCATATCTTTACTCCCTTATTATTTTTATTCCTTCTTCTTAACTTAAAGAAAGGCAAAAATACCGCATTGATTTTTGCGCTTCCCTTTCTAGTCCTGGCTCTGATTATTTTTTCAAAAACATTATTTTCAGCTGATAAAACGAAATTGTCCGGTCTTTCTTTTTTCGCTGACCGATATTCCTTTTACGAAAAGACGGATTTATTGAGATTGGAACATTCAGCTGATTTTAGAGTGGCCAGACTTTTTCATAATAAGGCTACTTATGTCATTGGCAGATTTACCGAAGGGTTCCTGAAAAGTCTGTCTCCGGAATTTCTGGTCATCAAAGGAGGCAGCAACAGCCAGCATAATATCCCGAATTTCGGCAATCTTTATATTTGGGAATATCCCCTTCTTTTTGCCGGTATCTATTTTATTTTCAGACAAAAGTTACCTTTTCGTCTGTTGCTTATTTTCTGGCTGCTGGTAGCGATTTTGCCTTCAGCCATAACCCGCGACAGCCCCCATTCGGCCAGGATGTTTCCTGTGATGCCTCTTTTGGCTCTGTTTACGACTGCCGGAATTAAAGTTTTACGCGGCCGTTTTTTTCCTCTGGTATTGACTTTAATTATGTCCTTTTCACTTTTGACTTATTTGGACCAGTATTTTCTCCATTTTCCGCTCAATTCAGACAGAATGTGGGGAGGAGGCTACCGCCGATTAGTCGAAACTGTAGGTAAATATCAGCCTATATACCGAGAAATAGTGATTGACAGGCCGGAGAATTCCCCTTATATCTATTTCCTTTTTTATAATAAAACTGACCCCGGCTATTATCAAAAGAATGTGGTCAGGTATCCGGATGATCAGGAAGGCTTTCAGCATGTAAAATCATTGGATAATCTGAAGTTTAAAAAGCTGGATTGGGCAAATGATTTGCTCATCCCGGGAAGGCTCTTGATATCTTTTGTTGACTCCACCCCCCCTCATGCTACCCAAGGAGCTTTCCTTGTTGATGAAATAATTCTTGAAAGATTAAACCGCGAATACCATACTGACTTCGGTTTGAGTATAAATGACATAGTGACCAGCCGCGTAGTTGAGACTATTTCGCTCCGCGACAATCAGCCTTATATCCATATTATAAAAATCGCTAAACAAAATGGCATTCAAAACTAAATTTTATTTATTATCAGTAGTTTTATTGGCTTTGGGTTTGCGTCTTTATCGCCTGGATGTAAATCCTCCGGGTTTATACAGCGATGAAGCGGCATATATCTACAACGCATTTTCCCTCTTGGAAACCGCTAAGGATGAGTACGGTAAATTTTTACCGCTAGCCTTCCAGTCTTTCGGTGATTATAAAGCACCTTTATACATCTACCTGGCCGTTCCCTTTGTTAAAATTTTGGGCTTACAGCCCATCTCGATAAGGTTATTATCAACAATAATGGGAATTTCGAGCACCTTACTGGTTTTCTATTTGGCCGGTATATTTTATAAAAGAAAAGTCGGATTAATAGCCTCTCTGATATTCGCTGTTTTACCCCTAAGTCTGCAGTTTAACAGGATGGGCCACGAAGGGTCGTTATCAGCCTTACTGGTATTAGCCGGTTTATATTTCTTTTTGAACAAGCGTAAACCCCTATATTATTGGTTTTCCCTTATTTTATTTGCCTTAAGTTTCTATGCTTATCATGACGCCCGGATTTTTACACCGTTAATGCTTCTGTTTCTGGTAACGGTTAAATTCAAACAGATTAAAAATGAAAAGGCTAAGTATTTTTGGGGTTTAGCTTTGCTGTTAACGTTTCTATTTCCTTTACTTTTCAATATCTTTAATTCTTCTTTCTGGTCCAGACCGGCCAACACCAGCATATTTGCGGACAAAGGGGCAGTTGCCGGCATTGAAATGGAACGGGGGGAGGATTCCTTCTATGATTATCAGCCAGCTGCGTTTATCCATAACCGGCCGCTTTTTTATTTTTTTAAATTCATGGAAAATTACGGCAAACATTTATCTTCTGATTTTCTTTTTTTTAAAGGTGATTCCGTTCAAATTTATCAGACGATCGGCAGTGGCCTAATGCTTTTGGCAACAGCGCCGTTCTTTCTGGCCGGTTTTGTTCAGCTTTTCCGGAAAAATAATGGCAGTCTGTTAATTTTAGTTGGCTTTCTCTTAAGTTTGACAGCTTCTTCCCTGACCAGATTCGTGCCTTCAGCCAGCCGGATTCTGATGGTTGCCCCCTTTTTGGCAATTATTGTTGCAATAGGCTTAATATGGTTTATTGAACAAGTAAAAGTGTTAAATTATAAAAGAGTATTTATAGTATCCGTTTCGTTAAGTTTAGCTTTCAATTTCAGCATTTATTTGCATAATTACCATCTGCATACGCCATTGCGTTATGCCAAGGAATGGCATTACGGGATGAATCAGGTTTACCGCGAAGTTGAAAAGAGACAGTCAGAATATGAAACTGTTTGGTTAAGCAGAGATACTTGGGGATATATTTATGCCCTGGTTTATTTAAAATATCCGCCTTCTCAATATCAACCCCGGGCAAAGCTGACGGATCTGAATGAGTACGGTTTCGGTTGGGTTAAAAGTTTTGACAAATATATTTTTGATGAATTTCCGCCGGATTTAGAGAGCCGTGAAAAAATACTTTTTGTCGGCCAACCCGGAGATTTTTGGGGCAAACTTAACAAACCGCTGAAAGAGATCTATTATCCTGACGGAAAAGTTGCTTTTTATTTTGCCGACAGGACCTCTTTTAAATTGAATGATGAATAAACAATTATTTTACTGTCTGTTATATTAAAAATAGAACTTTATGCTATTCCTTATTCTGATATTGGCTTCGATTTTACGCTTATTCAGTTTGGGCAGTCTGCCGCCGTCTTTGTACTGGGATGAAGCTTCATTGGGTTATAACGCTTATTCAATTGCCCAATCATTAAAGGACGAACACGGCGAATTTCTTCCCATAGACCGGTTTATCGCCTTCGGTGATTACAAGCCTCCTGGGTTTATTTATGCGGCAGCCTTATCTGTTAAATTCCTTGGGTTAGACGAGGTGACAATACGTTTAACTTCAGCCTTGGCCGGTATTTTTCTGGTTTATCTGACCTTTTTAGCCTCGTTAGAAATTTTCGGAAGCCGAAAAATAGGTTTGCTGGCGGCGCTTTTCGTCAGCATTTCGCCCTGGAGTCTGCATCTGTCCCGAGGTGCCTTTGAAGCCAATCTGGCTGCTTCTTTTAATTTAGCCGGTATTTATTTTTTCTTAAAAGGGAGACGTAACGGTTTTTTTCTTCTACCATCATTCTTATTTTTTATTTTATCTTTTTATACTTTTAACGCCAACCGTATTATTGCTCCGGTTCTAATTTCAGTCTTTTCGCTGATTTTTCTGAAGGACATAAAAAGCAAATTAAACTGGTTAGCAGCCGGATTTCTGTTAACCATTCTGCTTCTTTTGCCAAGCTTATCTTTCCTGAGATCGCGTGAAAGCCGGCTGAGAATGCAGGAAGTCTCCATTTTTACCAGTCTGGTTCCAATTGAAGAGGCAAACCAAAGAATAAAACTTGCCGGAAACAGCCTGGTGGCGAGAATCTTACATAACCGTCGGCTATTATTTGCCGGCGATTATCTGAAACATTATTTTGATAATTTTTCCGGTAGATTTTTATTTACACAGGGGGATGCCAATCCCAGAATTCATGTCCAGGGGATGGGAGAACTTTATTATTTTGACTTATTGCCGGTTCTGACAGGTTTATATCTCTTAATCCGTAAACCTAAACCTATCTTTTTGGCTGTTTTGGCCTGGGCAATAGTTGTGCCATTACCGGCTGCGGTCGCCCGGGAAACACCCCATGCCTTACGGATTGTATCCATACTGCCTGTCTACCAACTTTTAACAGCCGCAGGTCTGCTGCATCTGTTAATGTTAATTAAAAAGAAAGCAATCAAATTTTTAAAGCCTGTTGTTCTTATTACAGTATTTTTATTTGTCTTTAACACTTCTTTATACCTCCATAATTACTATTTGCACTTTGCCCGGGATTGGAGCGGGGAATGGCAGTACGGCTATAAAGAAATGGTGCAGTTTGTCCTGGCAAGAACTAATAATTATAATCAAATTTTCGTGACTCAAGCTTTAGGCAGACCGTATATTTATTTTGCTTTTTATAAGCCTTTCACAAATGAAGAATTTCTCAGGGAAAGAAAAGAAGACCGCGATTGGTACGGATTCTACAATGTCACCTCTTTAGGCAAAATTAAGTTCGGTCTTGAATCAATGGTTGATCGATCGGGTAAAACTCTGCTGGTTTTAAGCGAAGGAAATTTGCCGGACGGTTTCCGGACTTTGAAACGGATATATGATTTTTCCGGCAGACAGGTTTTCGTCATCGGCGAAAAAATATGAAAAGAATACTTTTCAGTTTAATCCTTCTCTTGGGGATTATCCTGCGCTTTTATGCATTAGGCAGTAATCCGCCGTCATTGGATTGGGATGAAGCATCTCTGGGATATAACGCCTACTCATTATTGAAAACCGGTCGGGATGAATACGGCATCAGCTGGCCGTTATCGATCAAATCATTTAATGACTATAAACCGCCCCTTTATGCTTATTTAACCATTATTCCGGTAGCCTTTTACGGTTTGAATGATTTTTCGGTTCGGGTAGTCTCCGCATTTTTCGGCGTCCTGACTGTTGCCATAGTTTATTTTCTCGGTAAAGAAATTTTTCCCTCAAGAAAAGTAAAACTGTCTTTGATGCTAATGCTTTTTTTAGCTATTTCACCGTGGCATCTGCAGTTCTCGAGAATTGCTTTTGAGGCCAACCTGGCCCTGTTTTTTGTAGTTTCAGGAGTCTGGCTCTGGTTAAAAGCCGCAGGCAGATATTTTTTCCAGTCCCTATCAGCCCTTTCTTTTGCTTTGTCGATGTATGCATATCACAGTCCCAGACTGGTTGTCCCTCTTCTTATTCTGGGTTTGCTTTTTATTGACCGGCAAAAGATCAGAAGGAATGTCCGGCCGGTAATAATATTTTTCATAATTATTATTTTAAGTATTTTGCCGATTGCCCGGCAATTAAAACAGTCTACTTCCGCCAGATTTTCTTCGGTTTCGGTCATTAATCCGGATGAAAAATTAAAAGAGAGTATTAACGCTATCGATTATGATACAGAGCGCGGTTTCAGTTGGGGAAAATATTTTCATAACCGCCGCTTAGTTTATTTCAGGGAAATAGTTGGCGGATACTTGGATCACTTCAATTTCGATTTCCTCTTTCTGACCGGAGATCCGCCGGGCAGACATCATGCGGCCGGTATGGGCATGCTCTATTTTTGGGAATTGCCTTTCATTTTGCTGGGTGTAATGTACCTCATCGGAAATTTCTCCCGCTTTTTATCATGGCAGATAATTTCCTGGTGGTTTTTGGTTGCCCCAATTGCTTCGGCATTAACTTCAGGTACGCCCCACGCTGTCAGAGCTCTTTTTTACCTGCCGCTTTATCAAATTTTTACCGTCTTAGGCTTAGCAAAGTTATTGAAAAAAAAACTTATCTTTTTAGCCGTTCCCGTTGTAGTCGGCAGTTTTTTTCATTATCTCCATTTATATTATGTCATTACACCTTTTGAGTATGCCCAATGGTGGCAATACGGTTACCGGCAGGCTATTGAAACTGCCCGGGAGGTTGAGGACAGGGTTGACCGCGTTATCTTTACTTACCGTTATGACCAGCCGTATATCTATTATCTGTTTTATAATTTAATCGATCCGGGAGAATATCAAAAACTTTCAGCAAATATGGAAATAAAAAGAGCCGAACGCAAAATCGGGAAATACGAATTCCGTAATATTGACTGGAGTCAGGATAAATACCTGACCCATACTTTGTTTGTGGCAGTGCCGGGGGAATTGCCTGATGGTACGGGTCAATTGATGGGAGAAATTAAATATCCCGACGGTAAAACTGCTTTCAGACTGACTGTTATGGAATAATGTTAAAATAACTACATGAAAATTCTGATTACCGGTGGCGCCGGATTTATAGCTTCACATATTAGCGATGCCTATATTAAAAGAGGCCACAACGTTGTCGTCATAGATAATTTATCTACCGGTAAAAAGGAATATCTCAATGGGAAAGCTTCTTTTTATCAGGCTGACATCCGCGACAGAAAAATAGTTGAAGAAATATTTCAGAAGGAAAAACCTGAGGTTTTAAATCATCACGCGGCACAGATAAGTGTCCGCTATTCGGTTGAAGATCCTAGAAATGATGCTTCCATAAACATCCTGGGACTATTAAATCTTTTGGAAGCCGGTAAACCATACCTTAAAAAAGTCATCTTTGCCTCATCCGGAGGAGTTGTATACGGAGAGGCTGATAAAATGCCTACTCCAGAGGATTATGTCCCGTTATGCCCGCTCTCACCGTATGGAGTGGCCAAGCTGGCCGGTGAATATTATCTGAACTATTACCAGAAGAATTTCGGCATAAGAGGTGTCTCATTGAGATATTCAAACGTTTACGGCCCCAGGCAGAATCCACACGGTGAGGCAGGAGTGGTCGCCATTTTCTCCAAAAAAGTGATTAAAGGTGAAGCGCCGGTTATAAACGGCGATGGGTTGCAGACCAGGGATTATGTCTATGTGGGAGATGTAGTTTCCGCCAACCAGCTGGTTTTGGCCAAAGATGTCAGCGGCCCCTTTAATATCGGGACAGGTATAGAAACCAATGTCGTCGGGATCTGGCAAAAAATTGCCAAAATCACCGGGACTGATATCAAGGCTGTCTACGGGCCGGCAAAACAGGGAGAACAGAAAAGAAGCGTACTTTATAACAGTCTGGCCCGGGAAAAATTAGCCTGGCAGCCGAGTATCGACTTGGAAAGCGGGTTAAAAGAGACGGTAAAATTTTTCAAAAAGAATGAATAATAAAGAAATATCCGCACAAACAATTATTCTGGGCGCAGGACTTGCCGGATTGGCAGCAGCCCATGAACTTTCCCGGTCCGGAAATAAAGTCACCGTCATTGAAAAATGGGATGATGTCGGGGGACTGGCACGGACAATCAAAGCCGGCAAATTTTCTTTCGATACCGGTCCTCACCGCTGGTACAGCAAAAGCAACATGGTCAATGACTGGATGCTGGATCTGCTGGGCAAGGAAGTTATCAACGTACCCAGGCTGACCAGGATTTATTTTGACGGAAAATTTTTTTACTATCCGATAAGGTTGAAAAATGCCCTGTTTGGTATCGGTCCGGTCAAAGCTGTCAGAGCTGTCCTGGATTACGTCATAGCCAGATTTAAATCACGCTTATTTCCCGGTATTTTAAAAACCATGGAAGACGGGTATATTTCACAGTTCGGAAAAACGCTTTACGAAACTTTTTTCAAAAGGTACAGCGAAAAATTATGGGGAACGGACTGCCGGAATATTTCCATTGACTGGGTCGGCCAGAGAACCAGGGGTTTGAATATACTGACTATTCTCAAAGAGTCGCTGTTTAAAAGTAAAAGCATTGTTTCATTGGTTGATGAATTTTCCTATCCCGAAATGGGAGTCGGTAGACTGGCTGCCAAAATGGCTGAATTTATAAAAAAAAAGAAAGGCGCGATTATATTGGATAGCGAAGCGGTTAAAGTTTATCATCGTAAAGGAAGAATAACATCGATTGTTGCCCGGGAAAAGAGCGGGGACAAAGTTTATAAGGGAGAGGAATTCATCTCTTCGATTCCCCTGAATATTTTAGTGGAATCATTTAGTCCTGACGCTCCGAAAGATATTTTAAAAGCTGCTTCTAAATTGAAATACCGAGATGAGCTGCAGGTAGCCTTGTTCATAAAAAAAACCCATATTACCCCTGATACCTGGATTTACGTACATCCCAAAGAGATTCCCTTTATGCGGGTGATGGAGATGGACAATTGGAGCAAGCGCCTGTCCCCGGCAGGGACAACCACTCTGGTGTTTGAGGTAGCCTGCAATGAAGGAGACAGAATTTGGAAAATGAAGGACAGTCAGGTTATAAACATGGTGAGCGATTCATTTATAAAGGAATTTGCCTTAATCGATAAAAAAGATCTAATCGGAGGTTTCGTACACCGCGTGCCGAAGGAATACCCGGTCTACCACATCGATTATAAAAGAGATGTTCAAATCCTGAAGGATTATTTGAAGAAATTTGAAAATCTCCAGATTATCGGCAGAAACGGTACTTTCCGCTACAATAATATGGACCACTCGATCGAGATGGGTCTTTATGCAGCCTGGAATATCATTGGCAGTGACAGAAAATGGGATGTAGATTCAGTTAATATTGAACGAGAATATCTTGAGGAAAAGAAAATCGAGACGGCTGAAGATGAGCTGTTGGAAGAAGATTCCCGAAAATGAAAAAGATAAAAAAAAGTCCCCGGGTAGTGGTCGTTATGCCTGCTTATAACGCCGAGACTACCCTTAAAAAAACCTACCAGGCCATCCCTAAAGAAAAAATAGATGAGGTGTTGGTAGTTGATGATGGCAGCCATGACAGGACGGTTGAAATTGCCAAAAAAATGAAATTGCCGATCTTCGTCCATGAAAAAAATCTCGGTTACGGCGGCAACCAGAAAACCTGCTACCGCAAAGCTCTGGAGCGCCGAGCCGATATTATTGTGATGATCCATCCGGATTACCAGTATGACGCTTCATTAACCGGTGAGCTGATCGAACCGTTAATTAAAAAAAGGGTAAATATTATGCTTGGCAGCCGGATCAGAAGCCGTAGGGAAAGTCTGGCAGGAGGAATGCCAATATATAAATACTTCAGTAACCGGTTTTTAACCATAGCCGAAAATATCGTTTTAGGACTAAATTTATCTGAATACCATACAGGCTTTCGGGCTTTTGAACGGCAGGTTCTGGAAAACCTGCCGCTGGCGAAATTTTCCGATGATTTTGTTTTCGATGCCGAAATCCTGATCAGTGCCCATGCCAGGGGATTTACGATCGGAGAAATACCGGTGCCGGTCAGATATTTTCCGGAGGCATCCTCAATCAATTTTTTCCGCAGTCTCAAATACGGTTTGGGTATACTCTTAGCGCTCTTTTATTATCAGCTCTTCCGTCTTGGTATGAAGAACCGATTATTCGACTTTAGGAAAGTAATTAATGAAAAAAATTGATTGGCTGATTTTATTGTTTATTCTGGTAGCTTCTGCCTTTACTCTCAAAGATCTTTACAAACCCGGTTTTTATACCAGTCATGACGGACCTCACCAGATAGTCCGTTTCTATTATTATGATCAATTATTACGGGAAGGCCAGTTTCCGCCCCGATGGGTCGGCGGTCTGAATTACGGGTTCGGTTATCCGTTATTCATTTTTTCATATCATTTACCGTGGGTTTTAGCCGAAGTATTTCGGACGATGAACTTTTCCATCATCGACAGCGTTAAGCTGACTTTTTTGGCCGGTTTTATCTTATCCGGGTTTACCATGTATCTTTTTTTAAGATCCATATCCCGACGGTTGGCAGCTTTTAGCGGTACTCTCCTTTACCTTTATGCTCCCTACCGTTTTTCCAATATCTTTGTCCGGGCGGCGATAGGTGATGCCACTGCTTTTATTTTCATTCCCCTTATTTTTCTGTCCGCTGTTCAATTGGCCAGGGGTAAACATGTATTGCGGTGGATTGCCGTCTATGCCTTATCGCTGGCGGGACTGCTCCTGTCTCATGCCATGGTTTTTTTCCTGGTGATGCTTATTTTTGTTCCATTCATTATTATTTCAATATTAGGGAACCGGAAATTAAAATTAATTTATTATCATTCGTCAGCTGTATTCCTTTTTGCCGGTCTTTCCGCCTATTATCTCCTGCCGTCATTCTTTGAAAGAAGTTATACCAAATTCAACAGTATTATGGGGTCAGCCTTTACCGGCAATACGTTCGTCAGTTTAAAGAATTTGCTTTATAGCCCCTGGGGCTACGGGATGATGAAGGCGGTGGAGGGGGGTATGTCATTGCAGATTGGTTTAGCCCAATGGTTTGCGGCATTGCTGGTTATAGTTTCTTTAGCCTTTAAAAAATCAAGATTAAGCCTGTTTTTTTTGGCAGCCTTCGCCATAAGTGTTTTTATGATGCTGAAAGACTCGCTTTTTATCTGGAAACTGCTGCAGCAGCTGGCGGTAATTGATTTTACCTGGAGAATACTCATCGTCAGTGTTTTTTCAGCCGCAGTTTTAGGCGCTTTAGCCGTCAATCAATTCAGGAATAAAATAATAGCAATCATGACGGCGATAACATTGATAGTTTTAGCCTTTTATGCCAACCGCAATCACTGGCGGATAAATCAGAGCTTGCCCTGGGATATGCCGTTTTTCCTGTCTTTGGAAAAAACCACCAACAGTTTCAATGAATATACCCCAAAGTGGGTCAGGGAAGAAATCATCAGGGAAAAAGCTCCGCCTTGGGAATTTGACGGTGATCTGGAAGCCAGGATTTTGGAAGATAAAAATTCCAAATGGGAAGCGGAGATGGAAACTGACAAGGCCGGTACTTTAAGACTCAATAAAATATATTATCCCGGCTGGCAAATGACCGTAAACGGCAAACCTGTGGTAATCAATTACACGGACAGGGGACTGATGGAAACAACTCTGCCGGGAGGAAAATCGCGGGTAGCGGTTTCTTTTAAAGAGACACCCTTAAGGAGAATTTCCGATTCACTGACGATGTTTTCTATAATTATAACCGGAGTCTTATTATTCAGGAGGAAAATCAATGCTTAAACTGTCTGTTGTTTTAGCGACGTTCAACGAAGAAGAAAATATCGGCAAATGTTTGGAAAGCTGCCGGGGATTAGCCTCTGAAATAGTAGTAGTTGACGGAAGCTCAACCGACTCGACCCGTGAAATTTTGAAAAAATATGATGCCCGCGTCCTGGTCCGGGATAATCTTAGGAATTTCCATATCAATAAACAGCTGGCGATAGAGAATGCCCGGGCAGAATGGATTTTACAGCTTGATGCCGATGAAGCGCTGAGTCCCAAGTTAAAGGAAGAGATCAAATCAGTAATAGACAGCGGAAAAGATGCGGACGGATACTGGATACCCCGCAAAAATTATTTCCTGGGAAGATTTCTGAAAAAAGGCGGTCAATATCCGGATTATACTTTACGGTTATACCGCCGCGGTAAAGGCATGTTGCCGGCAAAAAACGTCCACGAACAGGCAGTGGTATCGGGAAAAACAGCTAGTCTTAAGAACGATTTATTGCATTATTCCTATCCTGACTTTGCCCATTATTTGGAACACTTCAACCGTTACACTGACTTTTTAGCGGAGGAATTGGAAGAACAAAAAGCTTCTCTGACTTTAGCGGGTGCAATTGATTATTTAATTCTCAAACCGAAATTGTGGTTTATAAAAACTTATTTCAGACATAAAGGATATGCCGACGGTTTGCCGGGTTTTACTTTTTCACTATTTTCCGCTTTAAGGTATCCTGTAGCCTATATTAAATATTGGGAAAAGAAAAAATCTCCCGGCAAAGAACGTTTATGAAAATAGCTTTGGTAACCCCACCCCTTGCCGGCCACCGGGAGCGGGGCAGCGGCGTTTATTTCAACAACTTAGACAAGGAGATGTCAAAA
Organism: Candidatus Gottesmanbacteria bacterium RIFCSPLOWO2_01_FULL_42_22; assembly: GCA_001779315.1. Lineage (GTDB taxonomy): Bacteria > Patescibacteriota > Microgenomatia > 2-02-FULL-39-11 > 2-02-FULL-39-11 > GWA2-43-14. The sequence continues at coordinate 12,390 of MFJU01000016.1, forward strand.
ATAGGGGATGGAACCAATGTAATAGTTGTCAAACTGGGACAAGATTTGTCTGGTTTTGACATGGTGCATTATCCTTATTTTGACCCTTTTTTTCTGACATTGCCTCTTATA
>MFJU01000016.1:12562-41840 GCA_001779315.1 Candidatus Gottesmanbacteria bacterium RIFCSPLOWO2_01_FULL_42_22
CTGGGTGTTGATGGTATTTACGGCAGTCTCAAAGAAGGCCAAATTCGGCAGGTAAAAAAAAGATTAGCATTGCCTGCTGATTTCATCCTATACGTAGGCGATATCAATTTTAATAAAAATATCTCCTTACTGCTGAAGTCTTTTACCAGGCTTATTTATGAATTTCCAAAACTGTATCTGGTATTAGTCGGAAAAGGTTTCCGGGAACCGACATCTGCTTTAGGACAACTTAAGAAATTAATTATGGAGTTGAAAATTGAAAAAAGAATTATCATACCTCAAACTTTATCGGATTCGGATTTAGCCGGGCTTTTTCAATTGGCTGCAGTTTACATCCAGCCGTCAATCGATGAGGGTTTCGGCCTGCCTGTTTTGGAGGCCATGGCTTCAGGTTGTCCGGTGGTGACGGCTGACAGGGGCAGTTTGCCGGAAGTAGCCGGCCAAGCAGCACTTTATGCCGATTACCGGGATCCACAGGATTTTACCGATAAGATCAAGTTGATCCTAACTGATGATAAATTGAGGGAAAATTTCATTAAAAAAGGGAAAGCACGATCCAAACAGTTCAGCTGGCAAAAGACGGCTAAACTCACCTATCAGGTCTATCGGGAGGTTTTGACAGAATGATCGCTTATATTGCAGGGCTTTTTTTGCTTTGGCGCCTCTTGCTTTTTACAGCATCATACCTTTCCCAAAAGTTCATTTCCTTCACACCCCGTTTTCCCTACTCTGATATTTTCCTGATCCCTCCATGCTGCCCAGGTGGATTTGGGGTTTCGGTAATTTTGACGGTGTGCATTATCTGACAATTGCCAGCCGGGGATATCAAGCGCAGTTTACACAGGTTTATTTTCCCCTGTTTCCGCTTTTGCTTAAATATTTTTACCGGATTCTGCCGCTGGGCAATCCTTTAGTTAACGGGCTTATTTTAACCAATTTGCTCTTTTTAATTTCCCTCTATTTATTTAATCTGCTTCTAAGAACAATGGTCTCGGAAAAGCAAACCAGATGGATTTTGGCCTTTCTGGTTTTTTTTCCGACTTCTTTTTTCTTCGGCAGCCTCTATACGGAAAGCCTTTTTTTGTTTTTAATGCTCTTTTCCTTATATTTAGGGCAACAAAAGAAATGGTGGTTGGCTGCTCTTACAGCTGCTTTTGCTTCAGCGACACGAATAATCGGGATCTTTTTGTGGCCGGTTTTGCTTTGGCAATGGCGGGAATCGCGAAACCAAAAACAAAAAAAATCTCGGATCTCAATTTTAAAATCCCCGGTATGCTATATTCCTCCTCTCGGTCTGATTGCCTATATGGTCTATCTTAAAGTTTATTTCGGCGACGCTCTGTATTTCTGGCATGCCCAGCCTGTTTTCGGCGCGGCCCGAAGCGGCAGTTCCGTCATTTTTATGCCGCAAGTCATTTACCGCTACATTAAGATGTTTGCCGGTATTCCTTTCTTCCAGGAAGCCTTTTGGATTACTTTTTTGGAATTTTTCCTGGCGATTTCAACTCTATTCCTGCTGGTTATTGCCCATCGCCGGAAATTGCCTTTAGCCTGGCTGATTTTTGCCTGGCCTGCCGTTCTGCTGCCGACATTGACCGGCACTTTTTCAAGTATGCCCAGATATATATTAATGGCTTTGCCCATTTATGCAGTCTTGGCATCAATTGGCAATCTTAAAATCAGGAGTTTTTTGCTGTTTATTTGTTTGCTTTTACAGCTTGTTTTAACCATGCTGTTTACTTCCGGACATTGGGTGGCCTAAAATACCGTCATGAAGCTTTTAATTGCCATTCCTGCCTATAATGAGGAAAAAATGATCGGTGAAGTAATCAAAGATATCCCTGCCCGCATTGCTCACGTCAGCCAGAGGGATATTCTGGTAATTAATGACGGTTCCACTGATGCAACCGCCGACATTGCCCGCAGCCACAGAGCCAGAGTGGTGGAGCATCTCTTAAACAGGGGACTGGGGGCCAGCCTTAAAACAGCCTTAGAATTCGCTTTGAATAACAAATATGATGCTTTGATTACCATCGATGCTGACGGCCAGCATGAAACAAAAAGTATACCGGCTCTGGTAAAAAAAATGATCAAAGAAAAAGCTGATGTAGTGGTCGGTTCAAGATGGTTGACTCGCGGCCATGCGCCCTTGATAAGGATAATCATTAATAAGTTAGCCAATCTGCTGACCTTTTTTTTCTACGGTATCCATACTTCCGATTCACAGTCCGGTTATCGCTTATTCGGCCCAAAAGCATTAAAATTGCTGAAGTTACAGAGCGAGGGCATGGAAGTTTCCAGTGAAATATTCCGGGAAATCGCCCGCAACCGTCTGGAATATGCGGAAATTCCGATCAAAGTGATTTATACCCGGTATTCGCAATCCAAAGGGCAGAAAATTTCCAACGCCCCTCTGATTATATGGCATCTTTTTATGCGCCTTTTTAAATAAATATGACTATTACGCAAATTTTTTTAATTATTTTTCTGCTGTTTGCTTTAAGCCGCGTCTTTCTCCAATATAAAGCGGGAAATCTCTCGCTTTTGAATTTTCTTTTTTGGAGTTTCCTTTTTGCCACAGCTGTCTATTTGACAGCAATACCGTCAGCAGCCAGCAGTTTAGCTACTTTTCTGGGAATCGGCCGGGGAGTCGATGCGGTCATTTATATATCCATAGCCGTTTTGTTCTACCTGGTTTTCCGGCTTTACATATATTTGGAAAATGTCAGGCAGGAAATAACCGAATTAATTAGAAAATTGGCTTTGGACAATCAGCGAAAAAATGGCCGGAAAAAATCCAAAAATTAGCCTTGTTACTCCCTCATTCAACCAGGGTCAGTATATTGAGCAGACGATAAAATCAGTTCTCGGCCAAAAATATCCCAGTTTGGAATATTTAGTCGAGGATGGCGGTTCAACAGACGGCACTTTAAGAATTTTTAAAAAATACGCTAAAGGAATAAGGTGGACTTCGCAAAAAGACAAAGGCCAGTCTGACGCGTTGAACCGCGGTTTTCGGAAAACCAGCGGTGACATTGTCGGCTTTTTAAATTCCGACGACTACCTTCTGCCCGGAACTTTATCCAAAGTTGCCTTATTTTTCCAAAAAAATAAAGAGGCATATTGGGTGACCGGAAAATGCAAAACCGTCGATTTGCATAACAGCGAAGTCAGGCAGCCGGTTACGGCTTATAAGAATTTACTGCTTCAGTTTCTCCGTTCCCGCCAATTGTTGGAAATAGTTAATTTTATATCCCAACCGTCGACTTTCTGGAGAAGGGAAATATTCGAAGAAGTCGGTTTCCTGGACACGAAGCTTCATTACAGTATGGATTATGATTTTTGGCTAAGGATCTGGAAGAAATACCCCCTTTATTTTATTAATGATTATCTTGCCTGTTACCGCGTGCATCCGTCTTCGAAAGCGGTTTTGTCTCCGGAAACACAGTTTTATAAAGAGTATGAATTGGCCAAAAAACATTCCGATTCGCCAATCAGACTGGTTCTTCATAAATTGCATGCACGGCTGGCCGTCCTTGTATACCGCAGCTTATTTATAAAAAAATAAATAAAGATGTTTTGGCTTTTAATTCTCATATTTCTACCCTTCCGTTTGTATTTAATCACCAATCCGCTTCTTGACAACCACTTTTTCCGCCAAACACAGACAGCTACCGTGGCCCGTAACTATTACCTCAACGGATTTGATCTTTTAAAAAGCGAGCTTGATATTTTCGGAACCGGCCGGGAAAAATATCTGACCATGGAATTTCCGCTTTACCAGAATTTGGTAGCCGGTATCTATTATGTCCTCGGACCGAATGACTATTGGGGCAGGGCGGTTTCAGCAGCAGCCGGTTTTACGGCGGCCTGGTACCTCTACAAGCTGGTATACGCGGTCGAAAAAAAGAAAAAATTAGCTTATGTTTCAGCCTTCTTTTTTCTGGCAGTTCCACTCAGCATGATCTATCAGAGATCCTTTCTGATTGAGACAACAGTCCTGGCTTTTCTGTCAGCCGGATTTTATTACACCATCAGCTGGGTTGAAAATAAAAAAAAAGTTGATTTTATCTTGGCTTGTATTCTTTTATCACTGGGTTTTATGCAAAAAGGGATGTACGGGCCTTTTTTGATTCTGCCGCTTTGGTTTTATTTTTTTAAGAAGACTGGAAAAATTATCAATGCAAAAATGATGTTAATACTGGTCATACCCTTGACCGCCTTATTTATTTGGCAAAGACATGTGGATATTCTCAATATTGCCAGCGGCCATATTTACTATACTTCCGGGAATCCTTCACAATGGCTATGGAATGTCGGCCGACTCTCCGACCGCTTGTCAATAGCTCAATGGCAAGTGAGATGGCAGCAGCTTCTGAACGGAATCTTTCTTAAGCCGGGTTTAATCCTTTTTCTGGTAGGTCTTATCGCGAATTTCCCCAAAAAGCATAATTGGTTTTGGTTAAGTTTTTTGACGGCGGAAATCATCTATTTTCTAATCTTTTTCCGCATTCAATCGCATGAGTATTATCAGTTGGTCATGATAGCGCCGGTGGCTTTTTATATGTCAGCCGGGCTCATGGTTTTATACGCCAAAAAATACTTTTTATGGTCAAGGTTATTTATGATTCTTATATTAACGGTTTTTCTTTATAAATCCTGGTTAAATTCCCAAAACGGCTTTACCGTTGATTGGCCCCGCTATGAAAGACTGCGACAGATCAATAAAGCCTTACCTTTAAATTCCGCCGGACTTTTAGTGACTCCGGAATATGATTGGAATTCCGTCTATACTTATTATCCCGGACGGAAAATGCTCATTTTTGATCGCCATAAAGCTGATAAAAAAAAGTTTGAAGAGCTGAAAGAGAAGGGTTATGATTTTGTGGTGCTTCAGGACTGGCGATCTTTTGAGTCTTCACCCGATTTTCTGATAGGAATTCCTAAAATATTGGAAAACGAAGAATTTAAGGTCTACCTTTCAAAATAAGGGTAAAATGGCTATACTTGTATTTTTATGAACGCCAACCCCAACCGCAATTTTTGGAAAAAGAAAAAAGTTTTAGTGACCGGAGGAAGCGGATTTTTAGGCAGCCATCTTGTGGGCAAACTGAAAGATTTAGGAGCTGATGTTTTTGCCCCTGGTTCGAAAGATTTTGATCTTCGTCTGAAAGATAAATGCCGGACTGTTGTCAAAAATCAGGATATAGTGATTCATTTGGCGGCGAAAGTGGGAGGGATCGGTTTCAACCGGGATCATGCCGGGGAGATGTATTTTGACAATATCCTGATGGGAGCCCTGTTAATGGAAGAGGCGAGGCTGGCGCAAGTTGAAAAATTTGTGGCTTTAGGCACGATTTGCGCCTACCCTAAATTTACGCCGGTTCCGTTTAGGGAAGAGAAATTATGGGACGGTTATCCGGAGGAAACCAATGCACCATACGGCCTGGCTAAAAAAATGCTGCTGGTCCAATCACAGGCGTACCGCCAGCAGTACGGTTTCAATTCAATATATTTGCTGCCGGTCAATTTATACGGCCCGGGTGATAATTTTGACCCTGCTTCTTCCCATGTAATTCCGGCTCTCATTAAGAAGGTCTTTGATGCCAAAAAAAATAAGAAAAATTCAATAACCGTCTGGGGTACGGGCAAACCGACGAGGGAATTTTTATATGTTGAAGATGCCGCCCGCGGAATTATCCTGGCCAGCGAAAAATATGATAAAAGCGAACCGGTAAATTTGGGTGCCGGCTTTGAAATATCAATAAGAAGCTTAGCGGAAAAAATCTGTGTTTTCAGCGGTTTCAAGGGAAAAATAATCTGGGATAGATCAAAACCGGACGGTCAGCCGCGACGCATGCTGGATACAGCAAAAGCCGCTTCCGAATTCGGATTTTCCGCATCAACGACATTTGATAGCGGCTTGAAAAAAATCATTGCCTGGTACCGGAAGTCCCGCTACATTAATGACTGACCGTTTGCTGTTTATCACACAATATTTTGCTCCTGCCTGGGGATACGGAGGTCCACCGATAGTTTTGTACCGCCTGACGAGGGAATTGGTAAACTTAGGATTTTCAATTACGGTTATAACGACCGATTCTCTTGACGGCAGAAGGCAGAAATCCGGAAAAGAAATCATTGATGGAGTGAAAGTCTTCAGATTCCCGACTGTTTCCAACTGCCTGGCTTACAAATTTAAACTGTTTTATGTGCCTTTTATCAGGAGAAAAATAAAAAACATGCTGGCAGGATCAAAATTTGTCTTTTTTTCTGACCTGAGGGCAGTCCTGAATTGGCAGGTTTACCCGCTGGTTAAATCAATGGGAATCCCTTACGGCATATTTACTTTTGGCCAAATACCTTATGATTCCGGTATGAAAGGGCAAATTAAAAAGGTCTTTGACAAGTTGTGGGTATCTGATTTTGTCACATCAGCCAAATTCAGATTTTGCCAGACGGAACATGAAAGGGAAATGTACCGGCAGTTTTCAATTGCCAAAGAAAATACCCAACTATTGCTCCTGCCGGTTGACAGTCACTCTGGGAAGAAGACCGGAAATAAAAAAAACTTCAGGAAAAGGTTCGGTATCTCAGAGACTGATTTTCTGCTTCTATACGTTGGCAGGCTGAATAAACTGAAAGGGATAGATTCGATCATCCGATCCGTCAGAGGACTAAGAAATAAACATAATATCACCCTGTTGATTGTCGGCAGGGATGACGGTTGTGAAGGCCAATTACGTCAGGAAGCGGGGATTGAAGCGGGCAAATGCATTATCTTTGCCGGGCCGCTTTATGAAGATGCTGTTTATGAAGCATACAGGAATGCTGATTGTTTTATTGTTACACCACGGTTTTTTGAGGAAACATCAACAGCGGCTTTGGAAGCACTGTCCTGCGGCATTCCGGTTATAACTTCCGAACAAAGTGAGATTCCTTATTTGGAAGAATATAAGGCAGGCATCATAGTGAAAGATATTTCCCGCCTCGATACTGCCATTCTCACAATGATGTTGCAAAGGGATAAGTATAAAAAGGGAACAATAAATTTGATACGTAACAAATACGATTCATCGAAAATAGCTAAACGGTTTGTTTCTTTCCTCACTTGATTTTAAATCAGGAGCTGACTTCGGGTATAATTACGGTATTTCCGCCAAACACATGAGTTTACCATCCAGAGAAATTGTTATTTCTCCGAAAACATTCGGTGTCATTGATTTGGCCGAGATTATCCGTTTCAGGGAATTATTTTATATATTTTCCTGGCGGGATATCAAAGTCAGATATAAACAGACGCTGTTGGGGGTGATTTGGGTAATTTTCCAGCCTTTGGTTACGACCCTTATCTTTACCGTCTTCTTCGGCAATTTAGCCAAAATCCCCTCAGGTGATATGCCGTACCCGCTGTTCGTCCTTACAGGACTTGTCTTTTGGAACTATTTTTCCAATTCCGTTACCCATGCGGCCAACAGCATGGTTGAAAATGAAAGCATTATCAAAAAAGTTTATTTTCCCAAAATTATTTTACCCCTGTCATCACTTCTGACCGGATTTATCGACTTTTTAATAAATTTAAGTCTTCTTTTCCTCTTCGCAATTGCCACCGGACATATACCTAATCTTAAAATTCTTTATCTTTTGCCGTTTTCCTTATTGGTAACGGTATTTTCTTCTGCCGGTCTCGGTTTGTTTCTGGCTTCAATTAACGTCAAATACCGGGATGTCCGTTACATCCTGCCTTTTTTTATCCAAATTCTGCTGTTTATATCTCCGGTCATCTATCCGCTTTCTATATTGTCACCTTCACATAAAATATATATGGCTTTTAATCCGATGTCGGGGGCAGTTGAGGCGGCACGGGGAATTTTTTCCGGCACTCCTCCTGATTTTTCACTTATGATTGTTTCTGCCTTCTCATCACTATTAATTCTCTTTACCGGATTTATTTATTTCTCCAAAACCGAAAGGTTTTTTGCGGATATTGTTTGATATGAAACCCATTATCGAGATTGCCAAACTGTCGAAAAAATACAGATACGGGGTCAGCGAACCGTATTATTCGCTGCGCGATTCGCTTTCAAATTGGATTACGCGTCCGGTTAAAGCCCTCCTCAGCAGCCGGAAAAGCGGTAAGGGAGAATTTTGGGCTTTGAAAGATATCAGCTTTAACGTTAAAAAGGGAGAGATCATCGGCATCATAGGCAGAAACGGCGCCGGGAAAACAACTCTTCTTAAAGTATTATCCAGAATCACGCCTCCGACAGAAGGAAAAGCTGTACTAAGAGGCAGAGTGGCCAGTCTATTGGAGGTCGGTACCGGATTCCATCCGGAACTTACAGGCAGGGAGAATATTTTCTTAAACGGTGCCATTTTGGGTATGTCACGGGTGGAAGTCAGAAAAAAGTTTGATGAAATTGTGGAATTTGCCGAAATAGAGCGGTTTCTGGATACTCCTGTCAAACGTTATTCTTCAGGCATGCATATGAGATTGGCTTTTGCCGTGGCTGCCCATTTGGAGGCGGAAATATTGCTGATTGACGAAGTATTGTCGGTCGGAGACACTGCATTCCAGCAGAAATCACTGGGTAAAATGGAAAATATTTCACGGTCAGGCAGGACTATTCTATTTGTCAGCCACAATTTGGGTATGGTCAAGAAATTATGCCAGAAGGGGATCATCATTAAAGGCGGCTACAGCAGCAAACTGACTGCTGTTGATAAACTTATCAATAGGTATCAGCAGTCCGGACAGGCTTTTTCAGCTTCAATCAGACTGGACAGACATAATCTTGAATTCATGAATTTCCGGGTTAACGGTATTTCGATCAAAGATGAACCGGAAGTCTATCCGGAAAACGCGCTCGAAATCACGGCTGAATACAAAGGGTCGGGTAACAAGTCCTATGATCTTTGCCTATCGTTTGCCTTGAGGAAAAAAGAGGATTATACCCTGATGTACTATTCCCATAATCACCTGGAAAATATCCGGCACATGACAGGAAAAAAAGGAAACATTTCTCTCCGCTTTCATCTACCTCACATTTCTCCCGGAAAATACACTCTGGAAATACAGATCTGGCTTGACGGACATTTATCGGCAGATGGTTTTGAATTAGGAGATATAGTTGTGGCCAGCAGCCCGGCATTTGCTTCAAATCAGTCTTTTGCCAAATTCCCCGCCCACCTGCTTATAGCGAGTCAATGGAGAATAAGCTGATGAAGATTCTGCTTTCCTACAGCAAATATCATTTTGATCCTTCAAAAAGTCCCCAAGTACAAAAGTATTGGTATACCTCAGCAGGAATACTGGCCAGAAGTTTATACCGTATTTTGTCAGAAATAGGAGATGTTACCTACATCGGCGGAAATGAAATTGATTCCATCAGAGGAGGAGAATTCGATTTATTTGTTGGAACTCATTATAAATTCAGAAAAATTCTTAAATTATGCCAAATTAAAAAAAGCATTCTATTCGCCGTCAACATGCATCCCTTGGAAAGAAACAGGCTCCTGCTTTCATTTTTATTAAGGGAGCGTTTGAATTTACAGGCGCTGGCCGGTTGGGATTTAATGAACTTTATGTCGATTAGACAGTCACTCAGTTCTGCTGACTATATTATCTGCGCGGGTAATATGAAAACTTTCAACTCCTATATAAAGCGGGGAATCCCGAAGAAAAAGATCAAGATGATTAATTACGGAGTTGAATACCATTCCGAAATTATCAAAAAAAAGGTTGGGGTACCTGAATTTGTCTATTCAACCTCTGAAATCGGATTACGGAAGGGATTTGACATTCTTTATTCACTTTTTACAAACCCTCGAATTACTAGTCAGGAATTTCATCTTAAAATAATGGGATTACCGACAAACGCTTTTTATGAAAAAAAACTTAAGAAATTCCTGAAGATTCTCGGAAATAAAGCAGAATATTTCGGCTGGGTTGACGCAGGCAGTCTGAAATACCGCCGGATAGTCGCAAAAAGTGATTTTTTTATATTGCCTTCTCTTGAAGAAGGCCAGGCCGGAACAGCTGTTGAAGCTATAGGAAGCGGAATAATTCCTCTACTATCCGAAAATTGCGGCATTGATTTTGCTCCCTTGGGCACTTTGGAATTGAAGACGGACTCTGAAGTAAACAGGAAAATTTTTCTGAAAGCGCTGTCAATGCCAAAGGACGAAGTCACGCGCTGGAAAATAAAGACCAAGGAGTATTACAAATTATTCCACGCTGATTTTATTAATTTCCTGGCTGAGGCTGTCCAGGGAGCGGTAAAAAACGAGTTGTATCCGAAAATAAGTGTCGTTTTGCCTATATTTAACAAAGAAAAAACTATTAAACCCTTGATTGAACTACTCGATCAAGCTTTAAGAGAGTACGGAAACAGCGAGTTGCACATTTTCTTTGACGGTTGCCGTGATAAAACAGAAGCTATCGTCCGGGATTTTTATAAAGAGAAAAAAGATTACAGGGTGACTTTTAGTGTTACACCTAATATTTTCGAAACCAAGACTAATAATTTGGGACTGAAAAAATCTACAGGAAAGTACGCAGTTGTTTTACAGGATGATAATTTTATTTTTGACAAAAACATTTTTTTTGAAGCTGTCTCTGTTATGGAAAAATCACCGAAGACGGCAATTTTAGGAGCCCTGGCCGGAGTCAATTTTTATCCCAGAGGCACAAAGGGTTTGTCCGGCAAAGGACAGATTGTTGTAAATGAGCATGAAGTCTATTGGAGACAGGATGAAAATACCAATCCTGAGTTAAAACACAGGATATTCGAGACTGATGCCTGCATGCGTGGGCCGTTGATAATAAGAAATTCGTTTCTGGAAAAATTTGGGATTCTGGATGAAGCATATGCTCCTTATTATATGGATGATATGGATTTGTGCTTTAGGGCCAAAAGCAAAGGATACAAGGTTTTTGCCTTCCTGTCGGATACCGTCAACACCTCGGGCAGCATAAGTGTTTATCAGGGTAATAATTGGAAAATTTGGGAAAAGGTTGTTAAAGAGAATCCTGACCGTTTTTATTCACGCTGGCAGCCGACGAAAATCAAAGATTTTCTTGAGCTTGAAAGAATTCCCCTCTATGAAAATTTAATGGAGAAAATTACCAGAATAACAGGATTATTTTTAATGAAAAACGGAAAAAAGTTCGGAAATAGAATATTAATATATATATATTATCTAGGCAGACAACTGATTAATTTTATCTCCTTGAATTATATATCCAGGTTTAAAAAAAATTATAAAAATGTGAGTTACTCGCAGTGCGGGGAAGACAGAATTATTCTTCATTTATTAGAGACTATCGGCTTGGATAAGCCGTTTTATGTGGACATCGGTGCTTATCATCCGTTTCATATCAGTAATACCGCCTTACTTTATGAGCTTGGATCAAGAGGAGTTAATGTCGAACCGAATCCTGATGTAAGGGGTTTGTTTCATAAATACAGATCTCAAGACATAAATATCTCTGCCGGTATTTCGGACTCCGAGGGAGTTATGATTTATTATTGTTTTAATGTTTCGACCCTTAATACCTTTTCCCAAAAAGAGGCAAGGCGAAATTTAAGGGAGGGCTATAAGCTAATCGGTAAGAAAAAGATTCCGGTGACAACTTTGAAGAAAATCATCAGGATTTACTGCCTTGGTCGGGTGCCGGACATTCTTTTTATCGATATAGAGGGCTCAGAGGTAAAATTATTAAACTCATTAAAAAATATGAAAATCAAACCCGCCATTTTATGTGTGGAAACTGCCGGATTTTCGGCAAAAGGCATAGCCAGGAAAAATATAAATCTTATCAATTCCATAACCCGTCTAGGATATAAACTTTATGCCGATACGCATCTTAACAGCATTTTTATCAACAGGAGTTTTAGAAAATGATCACTGTTGAAATGCTTGGAGGATTGGGTAACCAGCTTTTCCGTTATGCAACCGGGCGAAGCTTGGCCCAGAAGCACAAAACCGGACTGATACTTGATGTAAGTCATTATGAAAAGTACAAACTCCGTATGTTTGAGTTGGGTTGTTTTAATATCAAAGCTGAAGTACGAAATTCAACGGATATTTTCACCCGGATTGCTAGAGGTGCTTTAAAATTTTTTCCGGGACAAAAAACCTATCGGGAAAAGCATTACCATTTCGATCCCGGTTTTTTTGACCTTCCCGACGGCATATATTTAAGCGGATATTTCCAAAGTGAAAAATATTTCAGCCCTATTGCCGTGAAATTGAAGCAGGAATTAACCTTAAAAACAATAACGTATACAGCTAAAAAACTACTTAAAGAAATTGATTCAACTGATTCAGTCAGTGTGCATGTCCGCAGGGGTGATTATGTCGATAACCCCGCAACTCGAAAACTTCATGGAGTCTGTTCTTCGGAATATTTCCGCAAAGCCTTTGACCTGATTGGAAAAAAAGTGAATGAGCCACGCTATTATTTCTTTTCGGACGACATATCTTGGGTGAAGAGAAATATGAAACTGAAAGCCAAGAGTTTTTTTGTTGCCGGTAATACCGCTGTTGAAGATTTAATTCTGATGGAGAGATGTAAGCACAATATTATCGTCAACTCAACTTACGGCTGGTGGGCGGCTTGGTTGAATAAGAATCCGCAGAAAATTGTTATTGCTCCCGACAAGTGGTACCTTCAGGGTCCAAAGGATACACGAGATTTACTTCCCGAATCCTGGCTAAAGATATGAGAGAAATTCCGTTAATCAGCGTACTTATGCCAGCCCGCAACGCTCAAAAGTATCTCCCAATGGCGATAGAAAGCATACTGAATCAGACATTTTCCGACTTTGAACTTATTATTTTGGATGATGCTTCAGAAGATAAGACGTTTCAGATTGCTCAAACATCTAGAGACAAAAGGATACTCGTCAAACATTTCTCCAAAAGGCAGGGTTTGGCGAAAATACGGCAAGCCGGAGTTGATCTCTCCCGGGGAAAATTAATAGCTTTTTTGGACAGCGACGATATCAGTCTGCCTGACAGGCTTAAATTACAAGTCAAGTTTTTCGAGAGGCATAAGGATGTCTCAATCCTCGGTTCATGGACAGAGCTGATTGATGGCGATGGGAAACGTTTAAATGAAATTTGGAAACATATAACATATCCTGAATATATTAAGGCTTTTTTTTTATTCAGAAACTGTTTGACCCAGTCAACCGTGATGATGAGGAAAGAGTGCTTCAGAAAATACGGTTACAGGAATGATTATTGGCCGGCGCCTGATTTCGATCTGTGGATGCGGCTTTCCCATGAATTCAAAATCGCTAATATGCCTGTTGTTTTGAGCTATTATCGCGTAACAGATAAAAATATGACGGGAACTCACGAAAAAGATATTGAAAAGTGCACGCAAAAAATTTTTGCAGATAATTTGCGGAATTTAGGCGTAAACCCGAGCAATAATGAAGTAAAACTCCATGATTCACTGGAAAGGACGGCTGTCAGCAGACAGGCAGGTAGCATAAAAAAGCTTGAACTGTGGCTCAAAAGACTCATTACCGCCAATGCCGCCAGTAAAACGTACTATCCGGAAATATTCAGGAATGTTATTGGAGATTATTGGTTTAAGACCAGTCTATTAAATGCTGATAAAGGTTTGAACACCTGGAAAAAATACTGTAATTCATCTTTACAATATAATATCTACGGAAAATGGAAAAAAAGTGCTTTTCTGTTTATGGCCTGTGCTGTCCACAGGCCGGTGCTTGTCGATGTCAGTTCCCAATCATGGCATGATTTAATTTATGGTAAAAAAATGCCCGTTATGCGGGAGCAATGAAATCCGGTTTTTAGTGAAACCCTACAGGGGCGGCAGTATTTATGTCTGCGGGAGCTGCGGCAATGCTACGACTTATCCATTGCCGGTGGTATCTTATCTTGAGGATTCTTTTTTTGATCTACCCGCTGATGAATTTAATACCTACAGGACCTATGCCGGACAAATTACGGATTTTATTTCCGAGCATATTTCTAAAGGTTCACTTTTGGATATCGGTACAGGTGCAGGATTCTTACTTGAAGCAGCACAAAAGAGAGGATTTGCGGCAACGGGGATTGACCCGTCCGGTCCTGCTGTCTCCTTTTGCCGAACACGGAAATTAAAGGTACTCCAGGGATACTTCGAAAAGTACGCTTTTAAAAGCAGGAAGTTCAAGATAATTACCTGTTGCCATGTACTGGAACATGTGACAGAACCGGAAAAATTCATTGCTAAAATTAAGAAAATTTTAGACAGAAACGGTTATCTTTTTTTGGCTCAAACAAACTACCAGGGAACAATTCCCCATCTTTTGGGGAGGTTTTGGGAGGGATGGGTACCGCGTGAACACAGGTATCATTTCAGCCCGGAAGGAATTGAGGATTTATTACTCCGGAACGGCATGAGGATTAAAGTCCTCGACATAATACCACTGGGGTATACTGCTGTTTGGAGGAAAGGTAATGGGCCTATCATCAGAGGCAATATTTATAATTTGTTAAATTATATTATCAGTAAATTCAAGATAGGATTTCCTTTTGTAGGGGACCAGATGTATGTGCTGGCGGAGAAACTATGACTAAAGCGAGAATAATCAGAAATTATGATTTTCCGGATATATTCCGGCAAACAGAAAAATATTCCGGAATCTGGCATGGTGTTCAATTTAACGAGTCAAGCAAGACTGCCGATTATGTTTTAGTTTGTAACTCAAGCATAAAAAAATTTCCGTTAAATTGTTCCAGGGATAACATCTGGTGCATACTGCAGGAACCGCCAAACGAATATTTCAGGGATTTTCATAATCCGGACAAAGTCTATGCACGGGTATTCTGTCAGAACGCTTCATTGTCCGGGGCCCGGTACGTGTTTTCCCAGCCGGCTCTTCCCTGGCATATCAACCGCTCATATGATGAATTAGTAGAAATGAAACCGCCCCCAAAGATAAAAAACCTGTCCTTTATCACTTCCGCCAAAAAAGATTTTACCGGACAGCTGGATCGAATTACCTTCCTGAAACGGATCAGGGAAAAAATTCCTTTCGATCTATACGGCAAAGGGTTCCTCTACCTTTCCGATAAATGGAACGGACTTGCCCCTTATAAATATTCGCTGGCGATTGAAAATTATAGCGGACCCTACTATTGGAGCGAAAAACTGGCTGATTGTTTTCTTAGCTTTACCATGCCCATTTATTACGGTTGTACCAATATATTCGATTATTTTCCTAGAGAGTCGATGGTGCTTATTGATATTAATGAAAAAGATATTGATCGTAAAATTAAAGAAATTACCAAAAGTAATCTCTGGAAAAAAAACCGTGAAGCTATTGCATACTCAAGGGAGCTGATACTCAATAAATACCAATTTTTTCCCTATATGACTTCTTTTATAAAAAAATGGGAGTTGCTAAAAAGGGATAAAAAAAAGAGCCGGATTACCATACCAAATGAAAATACATTGGTAAAAAAAGCTTTGAGAAAATTCAAAAGGATAATGAAATGAAATTTTCGATTGTGGTTGCCACCTATAACCATCCCCAAATTTTGGCAGATTGTCTTAAGAATCTGGCAAGACTGAAGTTTCCGAAAGACCAATTCGAGATAATCTTTGTTGATAATAACCCGGGAAATTCCGGGAAGATTCCTTTAACGGAAAAGAGGGAAATGCCAAAATTAAAGATGGTTTTTGAGGAGACTCCCGGGTTATCAAGAAGCAGAAATAAGGGAATTAAAGAATCATCCGGCGGATATATAGCTTTTATTGATGATGATGCCCTTATAGAAGAAAATTATCTCTCGGTTGCTCAAAAAGCTATAAGAAATCATCCGGAAATTTCAATTTTCGGAGGGCCGATCTATCCCTATTACTTAGATGATAAACCCGGGTGGTTCAAGGATGAATATGAAGCCAGGAATTGGGGAGAGAAAGAACGGATATTGGAGAGAGGGGAAACATTTTCAGGTTCAAATATGATTATCAAGAGAGAATTATTTGCTCGTTTTGGAAAATTCAGGACGTCCTTAGGTATGAATGCACAATTTTTGATTTTGGGTGAGGAGACGGACTTTTTTACGCGTCTTAAAAAAAAGGGAATAGAATTACTTTACGTTCCGGATATGAAAGTAAACCATCTGGTTCAAAGGGATAAAATGACTGTGACTTATCAACTCAAAAGGGCATACGTTGCGGGGTCATCACAGTTTGTTAATCTTGAAGATAATCCCGCCCTGGCTCTCTTTTCTTTTTTCAAATATGCCGGAGGATGGATTGTTTTTTCTTTTTGGGCACTGCTTAAAATATTTAGTCATAAAAATCTGAAACAGTGGCTGGTAGAGGAATGGAGCCCGGTTTTATTTGCGACAGGATTTCTCATAAGATCCGTCGGCATAAAAATAAAGGTTAAAAGATAAATGAAAATCGCTTTTATCGACAGCTATTACTCCCGATTTTTAACTCACTTTTACAGGGAACATCCTGAAAATGCAAGCTTGTCATATGATAAACATTTGCGACTTTTATTGGACCAATTTTTCGGCACATCTGATTATTATTCCTATAATCTGCAAAAACAGGGGTTTGAGGCAAGAGACTATATTGTGAATGACACAATTCTGCAGAGAAAATGGGCGGTAGAAAACGGACTTAAAGTCTCTCGTGCCGGAATTTCCAAAAAGATGATTTCTTTACCGTACTTCTACCGTTTTTGGGGACGTCCCCTCTGGATGCAGCAGATAATTCTGGCACAAATCAGGAAATATGCTCCGGATATTGTTTATTGTCAGGATATGTCAATTCTTGAGCCTGAAACACTTAGAGAGATAAAAAATTACACCAAACTGGCAATTGCTCAAATAGCGTCTCCCATACCACCCGATAAATATTTTAAACATTTTGATCTGGTAATTACTTCATTTCCCCATTTTGTTCCGTATTTCCGGAAGATGGGGATGCGCTGTGAATATTTGAAACTGGCTTTCGAGAGCAGGATCTTGAAAAAGACAGGCGAACTCCCGAGAGATTTGCCGCTTGTTTTTGTCGGCTCAATCACCCCTTACCACCGGCAAGGCACTCGAATGCTTGAGGAGCTGGCCCGGTCAGTCGGGCTTGATTTTTGGGGACAATTTAACATGCCGCTCAGCCCTTTTTCTCCTCTCAAAAAAGTCTATAGGGGAGAAGCCTGGGGTTTATCGATGTACCGGATACTCTCCCGGGCAAAAATAGTCATTAACAGGCATATCGAAACGGCCGGTGATTATGCCAATAATATGCGGCTGTTTGAAGCAACCGGCATGGGGGCAATGCTTATCACGGATGATAAGAAGAATCTTAGTGAATTGTTCCGCACAGGGAGCGACATAGAAATATATTCATCAGTGAAAGAGAGTATAGAAAAGGTAAAGTATTATCTTTCCCATGACAAGGAAAGAGAGTTAATGGCCAAAGCAGGCAAAAAGCGAACCCTCAAAGACCATAATTATCAGTTAAGGATGGAGGAACTTGCCGGGATACTGGCATCATATTTATGAAAAAGGATAACCGCAACTATCAGTACAGTCCGAATTCAAAATCCCATAGATTAGAATATCCTTTGATTTTCGATCTTATTAAAAACAGATCCAGCGTTATTGATCTTGGTTGCGGAGACGGATCATTACTTTCTCTTTTATCTGACAAAGGCATTAAAGGGATTGGTCTTGATGTCAGTAAAAGCGCGGTAGCGGCCGCCGGGAAGAAAGGGTTATCAGCTATTGAGGGAAGAATTGACAGCAAATTACCGTATAGCGATAAAAGTTTTGATTATGCCATCTGCAATGTAACATTGCAGATGGTGGCATATCCGGAAATTCTTCTGTCTGAAATGAGGAGGATTGCCAAAAAACAGATAGTATCCTTTCCTAATTTCGCTTTTATCTTCAACAGATTTGACCTTCTCGTTAACGGCAGAATGCCGAGAGTTATGATTCCCGGGTTTGATTGGTATTCTACGGGACATATTCATCAGCTGTCGGTCAGGGATTTTGCAAATTTTGCTAAGATGCTGAAATTCAGAATTCTAAACAGGTTTTTTCTTTATCCAAAAAATAAGCATTTTTCGAAAAAACTGAGACTGTTTCCGAATTTACTGGCAGTTGAGGCTTTGTATCTGATGGAGGCTTATGAATAAGCGAATTCAAACACTCTTTTTCCTGTCAGTCTTCTTGACAGTACTTGCATGGATTTTTATAACTCCGATATGGCATTTTCCTGATGAACAGGCACATTTCGGTCAGGTCGCTTTTATGGCACAAAAATGGAGAAGACCGCAGGGAGCCGAAAAGGATCTGACAGAAGAAATATACCTGTCAGAAAAATATTTGGGAACGGAAAGGGATAATCTCGGTAATAACCGTTTTACTTTCCATCCGGAATACCGCCTTGAATATACGGATCAATTGACCGGCAAATACGAAAAAACAATCAGTAATTTCAGGTTTACTGATACCGGAAAAAATTTTGTCCATCAGGAGGCTGCCCGTTATCCGCCCTTTTATTACCTGGGAGGAGCTCTGGTTTATAAAATTTACGGGAAAGCCGATCTCTTCACCAGGGTCTTTATGGTCAGATTTCTTTCCGCCGGTTTTTTACTTCTGAATATTTATTATATTTTCAAAATCGGAAAACTTTTGTTTCCCGCGGACAAAATATCTCAATTGACACTCACGCTGCTTTCGGCATTCCAGCCGATGATGGTTTTTTCAAATGTGGGAGTTAACAGCGATTCTTTGGGAAATCTGTTAATGACACTTTTTTTGTATTATGCAGCTTTGATAATAAAGACGGGTTGGTCTGTATCAGGAATTCTGAAGATCAGCGGTTGCCTGATTCTCGGCATCTATACCAAACCACAATTTATGGTAATGTTACCGCTTCTGGTAATATTGTTAGTTTTCCTAGCTGTTCGCGATATGCGAGGAAAAATAAGAATTTTATTTATACTGATGAGTTTTATCTTGCTTTATTTAGCTGTCATTCTCTTTATCAGTCTTAAACTTTCCACTTTACCCTTGGTTAAAGAAGTTGCAGCTAATTTCAACTGGCCGAGCTTTTTAAAATTTACCAAAGAATATACTTTATCCCATACTTACAGGGAAGTATTGCCGTGGTATTGGGGCATTTTTAATTGGTTGGGAGTGACTTATCCGAGAATAGTCCACCGCATAATAAACAGAGTATTGGCATTATCAATAGCCGGTTTTGTGGTGTACGTGATATCCCTCTGCCGTCATAAAAAATTGGCTGCACCGCCGGTGCAAATGTTGTTTTTTTATCTGATGGCTTTTTTCATTTTCGCTTTTTCAGTTTTCCTCTATGACTGGTATTCGTGGCAAAAAAGTTCATATGTTCTGGGTATACAGGGAAGATATTTTTTTCCGTTTATTCCTGTCCAGATGGCTGTGGTCTTAATCGGTTGGAGCCACTTGTTCTCATTCAGAAAAAAATGGATGATTTGGAGCCGTTATTTTTTGTCGGTAGCGATGATTTTATTAAATTTTATAGCTCTGGCGACTGTCGCTTCCAGTTATTACAGTCTGTCTGATGTAAGGACTTTTATCATTCAGGCCAGCCAGTATAAACCATTTTTTACCAAAGGGTTTTTATTGGCGCTTGTTTTGCTTACCCAGTTTATCTTTATAACCGGATTTTTGTTACAATATTTTAAATATACTCATGAGCAAACTCAAAAAAATAAGTAAAATTAAAATATTGCTCCTGGGAATATTAATCCTGGCTTTTATCTTCCGTTTTTACCGCCTTTTCGACTGGTTTTCCTTCGGCATGGACCAGGAATACGAGGCATTTCTGGTTAAAAATATTGTGACAGGCAGGCATTTTCCCTTAATCGGTGTCAACGCAGCTGACACAGGCCTCTATTTGGGACCTTTTTTTATTTATCTGGCAGTCATTCCGTACCTCTTATTTCAGGGAAACCTCTTAAGTTTTGCCTTTTTTTCTTCAGCTTTAGGTGTCGCGACCACCCTGGTAATTTTTTTGGCAGTCAGGGTAATGTTTAACCGCAGATCCGCGCTTCTGGCCTCCTTTTTCTATGCTGTTTCCTTTCTGGCGTCCTTTTATGACCGCCAATTCTGGAATCCTTCCCTTGTTCCTTTAGTCTCCGTCCTGATTGTTTATTTTCTGTACAGGTCGATTACCCACAGGAAGAAATTCCTCCCTCTGGCAGCCCTTGTTTTCGGGATAGGCATTCAAAGCCATTTGGCAGTCTGGATTTTTTCTCCTTTGTTTCTTTACGTCATATTAAAATACCGGGAAAAATTCGGTAAAAAAATTATTCTGTGGACAGTAGCTATTTTTTTAATCCTGCAGCTTCCTCTGGCCTTATTCGATTTACGGCATAATTTTACCAATCTGCGGGCAATCGCCGCTTTGGTGGAAGGAAAAAACCGAAATCTAAATCCGTCAACACTGCCCCAAAGATGGGGTTTATTACTCAATACCGTGGGACGCTATTTATGGCTACCTCCCCAACCTGATTTGTTCTTGGAGACCGGGCAATGCCGTGAACTTACTTCTTTCCGTAAATCTGCCTATCCGGAAATCATTATTTTGAGTTTGGCCGGTTTAGGTGTTTTTATATCTATAATAAAAACCGGAAGACCGCGCACGGGTTCCCTGGCCTATGGATTTATAGCAAGCGTCGTCCTGCTTTCTGTTTTGGCGATAACCTTCTATCCCAGGACTTTCTCGGAGTATTATTTGCTTTTTCTTTTTCCTTTTTTAGCCATTATTTTAGGTATAATTTCCGATTTCTTTTTCCGGCATGAAGAATGGATTTATTTAGGCGCAACTTTTTGCTTCCTGTTTTTGATGCTTAATCTGATCACCTTATTCACGGCATACTCAAGCTATTCTTTCAACAAAAAAATGGCTGTTTTAAAATACTCAAAAATTTATGTTGGGGAAGGATATTATTCCCTGGAGGCCCTTGGCGAATGCCCGAGGTTTGCCGGCTGGCGCTATCTTTATGAGCATTTTGTCGGGAAACCTGTTCATTCCTATATGGACAGTTACTATGACTGGCTCTATTATGACAGGAAAAGCGGACCTGTTGACAGGCTGGTCCTTCTGTCAATGATCGACCGTAGGATTCCCGGAGACCTCCTGGCTAAATGGCAGGAAGCAAAATTGCGTTTTTTGACGGAATATAAGATTCAGGCAGAAAAGACGTTGGAGAATATTCAAGTCTATATCCTGTCCCCCAAAAAGTGAAAAATAACAAATTTTTACCTCTGGCTATTCCGGATTTATCAGGCAATGAAGAAAAATACCTTAACAGTTGCCTTAAATCTTCCTGGATTTCTTCCAAGGGTATTTTTATTGACCGCTTCGAAAAGAAATTCGCTGAATTTACCGGCACAAAATACGCCATCTCCACGTCTAACGGTACCACAGCTTTGCATTTGGTTTTGTCAGCTTTAGGTTGCGGGCCGGGTGATGAAGTAATTGTGCCGGATTTGACTTTTATGGCGACGGCCAATGCGGTGACCTATACCGGGGCAAAGCCTGTTTTGGCTGACGTCAAGAGGGATAGCTGGAGTATTAATATTGGGGAAATCAGGAGAAAAATAAGCGGGCGGACGAGGGGCATAATTGCTGTTCATTTGTACGGTAATCCGGCAGATATGGAAGAGATTCTGCAAATAGCCGGGGAACATAATTTATGGGTAATTGAAGATGCGGCCGAAGCGCATGGAGCCGGAATAAAAATAGCTGGCCGGTGGAAAAAGGTTGGCAGCATAGGCATAGCCGGTATATTCAGCTTTTACGGCAACAAAATCATAACCTGCGGCGAAGGGGGCATGGTGACAACCGGCAACCGTGATCTGGCTGAAAAGATGAAAATATTGCGCGATCACGGTCAGGACCCTTTAAAAAGATACTATCATCCTGTTGTCGGCTATAATTACCGATTGACCAATATGCAGGCCGCTATAGGACTGGCTCAATTGGAAAGAATTAACCATTTTCTTAAAGCCAAAGAAAAAATTGCCGCAGGCTATAGACAGAAGTTGGAAAGGGTGAGGGGCTTGAAATTCCAGGAGCAAAATCCCGGGAAAAAAAGCGTCTGTTGGTTGTTTTCCATGACTATAGAGCCGCCTTATAAGCTGACCAGGGACCAACTGATGGCAGTCTTTGAGAAAAACGCTGTAGAATGCCGCCCTTTTTTCCATCCCCTGCATACCATGCCGCCTTACCATGAAAAAAAGGCTTATAAGGAAGCGGAATTTTTGGCCGGACACGGGATCAATCTGCCTTCATTTGTGACAATTACAGACAGTCAGATTGAGCGGGTTACGGAAATAATCAAACATTATGCGTCAAATTAAAAATCAGTATTTGCTGCCGTTTCTGATTCTTCTGTATTCGGCCACGGCGCGCAATACCTATGCCGTTTTTATGGGTAATTTCCTGTCAGCTTTTTTTGCCTTCGTTTTTACCGTACTTTTGGTCAGAAATTTATCTGTAGCCGACTTCGGCTATTTTTCCGCATTCATTTCCCTAATGATATTGGTTTCGGACTTATCTGATATCGGTATCGGTTCATCATTATCTTCATTTCTGCCGCTGATGGAATCTAAACCGGACAGACTGCAGAGCTTTTTGAAAACATCTTTTATTTTACAGTTAAGTATAAGTGTTTTTGTTTTGTTTACCCTGATGATTTCAGCTCCCTGGATTTCCCAAATTCTTTTCCATAGCCAGCTTTTCGTTTTGCATGTCAGGCTGATAGGTTTGGCTATTGCCGCGACCATTATGTCCAATTTCGCCCTTTATACCCTTATTGCCAGGCAAAAATTTATGCATAACGCGCTGTTAACGGCTGTCGGCGGAGTGGTGAGACTGCTTCTTTTATTAATTCTGATCTCCGTTTTTTCTGTCACCTTATTAAAAACAGTCAAGCTGCAGCTCTTCTCCCAGTTACTTTTGGTAAGTTTTGCCTATTTATTGGTCAAATTTAATTTCCTGAAAGCCAAAACGGCTCCTGGGGATTTAAAAAAACTGCTCTCTTTCACAGTTTATTTGGGCATTGCCAGGGGATTAACGGCTTTGTCTTCCCGGCTGGATGTGCTGATGATAATATCTTTAAAGAATGCCACCGAAGCCGGAATTTACGCCATTGCCGCCAGAGTAATCTCCATTTATCCGCTTCTTTCCGGCAGTTTTTCAGCTGTACTTGCCCCCAAACTATCTAAAATAAAAAACAAGGGGGAACTGAAAAAATTTCTCATAAAAATTATCCTGGCGACAGGCGTTTTGACTTTATCCGCTTTGTTTATGATAGTTGTTTCAGAGTCATTTATTACCGTTCTTTTCGGAGAAAAAGCGGCAGGGGCTGTACCGGTTTTCCGCCTGCTTTTAATCAGTATGCTGTTTTTTGTCGCTTCGGTCCCGGCCGTATCCCTGTCTATTTATTATCTTAAAAAACCGCAGATTCTGACAATCAATGCCGTACTGCAGTTATTTATTGTCTTTTTCGGCAACCTTTATTTTATTCCCCGTTACGGCAGTTTCGGTGCTGCCTATTCACTAATTTTGTCTTATTCAATAACTTTAGTATTAACCTCAATCATGGCTTACCGTCAGCTTCTAAGACATCATGTCTAAAAATAAGATAACTGTTCATACTATTGTAAAAAATGATGACAGATTTATCTGGTACAGCCTGTCTTCAATTCTGCCGTATGCCGACGAAGTTTTTGTCTGTGATACGGGTTCAACAGATCAGACTTATAAAATTATTAAAACTTTTGACAATCCCAAAATAATTCTGGAAAGTAAAAAATCCCAAAATAGGGAGGATATCACTAGATTAAGGCAGGAACAGTTGAAAAATACCCAAGGCGGTTTTATCTGGCTGGTGGACGGTGACGAAATCTATCCACGGACAACGGCTCAGGAAATAAGAGAACTTGTGGACAGGCAGGGTAGAGGGCAGATAGAAGGAATAGTAGTGAGAAGACATGATCTTTTGGGTGATGTTTTCCATTACCAGGATGATAGTGCTGGTTATTACAGACTGTTCGGCCAAAAGGGGCATTTTGCTTTAAGACTGATCAATCTTGATCAATTGCCGGGCCTTCATCTTTCGGGAACCTATCCTTTGGAGGGATATTACGACAGATTTAATCAGGAGATCATTCATCATGATCCTGTTAAATATGTTTTTACAAATGGATTTCTTTTCCACGCTTCGTATTTAAAAAGGTCGTCCGCCGGTAATTGCGAAATTTATAACAGGCATAAATACAAAGTCGAAAAAGGATTGCCAGTAGATTCAGGCAAAATACCGGAAGTCTTGAATTCGGGTAAACGGCCGGATTTTGTGCCGCTTGTAACCATCAAGAGGAATTTAATGTATGAAATTGAAGCAATGTTTCTGACCCCGTTGAAAAAAATTAAACGCTATTTTCGGGAGCAGCTCACCAAAGACGTTCCCGGAGACATCACCATTTTCGGCTTAAACGAACTGGCTATAGGTAAAGTTTACGGCCGGTGGATTTTTTCCATCTTAAAACCGTTCATCAAACTGAATGTTTTGGAGATTGGCGCTGGTTTAGGCAATTATACCGGCCATTATCCTGATGGTGGCAGGATAATACTTTCAGACGTTGACAAAAGATTTGTTTCTTTGATGAAGAAAAAATATGCCGGCAGGTCTGATATTAAAGTCATGGCTTTGGATATAACGAAACCGGATAATGGAACAGAGGAAGCCTTGAAATCCGAAAAAATCAATACCGTTATTGCTGTCAATGTTTTCGAGCATATTAAGGATGATCTTCAGGCTTTAAAAAATTGCTACAGGCTTCTGCCCCCCGGGAGCAGGCTTTTAATCTTCGTCCCTGCCCTGCCTTCCATATTCGGGTCGATTGATGAAGCGTTCGGACATTACCGGCGCTATACCAAGAAAGAGCTTACGGATAAAATCAGGCTTAGCGGCTTTAAAGTCATTTCTGTCCGCTATTTCAACATTATTGGCATCATATGGTGGTTTGTCATGGGAAAAGTGGTCAAAGCAAAAAATCTGCCTTTGTCGACCGGTTTGTTTTTAAAAATTGTGGTTCCGGTTATTGAAAGAATGGAAAAATTAGCCAGTCCGCCGGTGGGCCAATCACTGATTGCAGTTGCTGAAAAAGAATAAATGAAAATTATATTTCTGAATATTTATAACGGAGTGGAAGAGAGAGGATCGGAAATTTTTGTCAGTGAGCTGGCTTGCCGGCTTGTCTCAAAACATGAGGTGACTGTTGTTCAAAGCGGTTTGAAAGGGAAATTTCCTTACCGGCAAAAAGTGATTATGGGCATTCCCTATCTTTCAAACAGCGGTTTCAGGAATATTTTTTATCATTTCCTGGTTTTGTATTTTACGCTGAGAGCCCTGCCTTTTATTATAAAAGAAGGATGCGATTGGCTTATACCGGTCAACGGACGCAGTCAGGTTTTGATTTGCCGCTTAGTGCGGAAAATTAAAAAATGCCGGATTCTGATTGGCGGTCATGCCGGTATCGGCCGGGAAGACGGAATTAATCTTATAATCGGCCGGCCGGATATTTTCGTAGCGCTGACACCGTCAGCTTTAACTTGGGCAAAACATATTGCCCCCAGGACAAAAGTTCAATTAATACCCAACGCTGTCGATCTGAAAAAATTTCATCTTAAAACGGAAAATAAAACGCAATTCAAGCGGCCGCTGGTTTTGTCTGTTTCGGCTATACTGCCTTACAAAAGAATTGATTTATTGATAAAGGCAATTGCCAAACTGCCCGGAGTTAATTTTTTACTTATTGGAGACGGCCCGGCAAGAACGGAAATTACCAAATTGGGTGCCTCGCTTTTGCCTGAAAGATTTTTTTATATTCCTCACGTAAAACATAACAAAATGCCCATTTATTACGGGGCAGCCGATATTTTTTCCCTGCCCTCAAAATCAAGCGAAGCTTTCGGCCTGGTCTATTTGGAAGCCATGGCCAGCAACTTGCCGGTTGTCGCACCCAGTGATGATAACCGTAAATTTATTATCGGAAAAGCCGGACTTCTTTGTAACGTGAGTGATCTTGATGATTATGCCGGGACCTTAACGGCCGCCTTAAAAACGGACTTTAGAGATCTTCCCCGCCAACAGGCGGAAAAATTTTCCTGGGATAATATCGCCTCTCAATATGAACAGATTATTGAAACCGTATCATAAACTGCTGTTAATTATCCTTTTGTCCGTAATTGTCTTCCTGCCTTCTTTTCGTGCCTTTTTTTATCAGGATGATTTTATCCATCTCTTTTTTTCCCGAAATTCGGCTGATGTCATAAAAAGCTTCAATCTTTTTATCCCGGGTGGATACCCTTTTTACCGTCCGGTTTCTACCCAGTTATACTATTTCAGTCTGTCGGGACTGTTCGGTCTTAAACCATTTTATTTCCATGTGGTGAATTTTCTGATCTTTTCAACCAACATCTGTCTGGTTTTCTTCCTGATCAAACGTTTAATAGGAAAAGTAGAGGCGGCGACTTTAGGAACTCTTATTTTTGCTATAAATGCCACCCATATCTCTCCTCTCTATTCT
This sequence comes from Candidatus Gottesmanbacteria bacterium RIFCSPLOWO2_01_FULL_42_22, assembly GCA_001779315.1. Taxonomy (GTDB): domain Bacteria; phylum Patescibacteriota; class Microgenomatia; order 2-02-FULL-39-11; family 2-02-FULL-39-11; genus GWA2-43-14. The sequence continues at coordinate 39,203 of MFJU01000016.1, forward strand.
GCTGCGAATGTACAGGAACTTTTATTGGTCTTTTTCAGTCTTATCTCAGTAATTCTTTTTGACCGCTCTTCTCCCTTTTCTATTTTATTTTTTCTGTTGGCCTTAATGTCCAAGGAAACGGCCGTCATGCTGCCGGGAATTCTGTTCCTGTTAGCCCTAAACCGCCAACAGTCATCATATCGGATAATAGGCAGACTACTGCCTTTTATTTTAATATTAGTTTTTTACCTGATCGGACATTTCCATTATTACGGTTTGGCCGAAAGCTCTTCTTATGTCATGTCCGTCGGCAAAGAAACATTGCAGATTTTATTCTGGTATTTATTATGGTCTCTGTCAGTCCCCATGATACTGTCAGATTTCTTGCTGCCGGGCTTTAAGTTAAGTCCGTTTTTTTTTACTGTCGGAGGGTTAAATTCCCGGATATTCCTTTTCTTTTTTCCGCTACTTTTGGTCATTATTTTGATTGCCCTTCTCCAAAAACGTAAAGTGCCCTTTTTCGGACTTTGGTGGTTTTTAATCGGCATTTCCCCGATGCTGCCCTTTCCGTCCCACCGCTTGGGCACAGAACAGGCTTTCGCCCTGGTTGGTATTTGTCTTTTTCTGGCCCAAATTCTGTATGGACGTCTGGCAAAAATATTTTTAATTATTTATTTGATTTTAAGCATCAACAGCATACTTTTGTCCATGAGGACAAACTGGGTCGTCAGAAGCGGAGAGATTGCTAAAAGATCAACCGATTATTTAAAAAAAAATCATCCGGAAATTCCCCCTGACGCCGTTATTTATTTTACCAATGGACAAATCGTAATTCCCCAATACGGTTCCTCAAAGCAAATCTATCTGGCAATGGGCAACGGAGTAGGTCTGCCTATGATGCTCGGGCGAAACGATCTTAAAATATATTATGAGGATTTAGATAAGTTACCACCCGGGATTCGAGCTGATATTGTTATCGATTCTTCAAAATTGCTCTACTAAAATCAGGGTTGTTCCTTAAACCACCAGCGGGCAACATCTTTGTATACGGCTTTGGAGGATATAGGTTTCAAACCGAAGGAAGAAGCTTTGTCCGTATCCTTTAAAATAATCAGATCACTCCCTATTTTTTCTCCTATTACCTGTGGGCAACCGGGATTATATATCATAACCGGAATGCCATCATCGGCAAACCTGTTTTGCATGTATAGAAATAGCAACAATCCCTGTATGCGGTCCCGGTCATAAACTAAGCTGCATTCCAGCGGTTTATATCTGTTACCCGGTCCCCAAAGCTCCAGGGCGATCATACGTTTCCGTGTCTCACCGTGCAAGGGACTGATTTTTTCCATATTTAAAACTGTGGTTCTGACAGCCAGCATCATTGCGGGAATTATCAGAATTAAGGCATATGCTTTGGGAATTTTCTGTAAAACAGCATAAAGAACCGTTCCGCTGAAAAGAAAAATGAAAGGGTGGAAAAACTGCAGATAGCCGAAAAATTTTTCTCCCCTCCAGTAACGCAGAAGTACGACTAGAATCATGAAATGAATAGATAAAGGAATAAAAGCATGATGGAGCTTTTTCCTGAAAAAAAGATAAATAAGAACAGGCGGTGTTGACAGCATCAGGAACATGGACGGCAATTTGGGTAGACCGGTCACATATGACCAAAATTCCGGAAAATAAGCAAAAGTAAAGGTCAGCCAACGGTTACTGGTCCAGATACGGTATTGACCGATGAGTAAATAATCCAATACATTGCGGGTATTGAACCAGTGATTGTTCAGTTCGAAAATCAGCATCGGTATGGAGCTTAAGAAAAGTCCGGCCAGCATTCCGCTGAAATGTTTAAAATTTCTTTTTATAACAAGAAGGAGAAAACCTAAAATAACCAAACCGCCTGCCTGGAAATGGACATTTGCAGCGACTCCTAAACAGAAACCGAAAACAATAGCTAAATTCAAAGAATTTTTCTTGAGAAGTTTTAAAAACAACCAGATCGACAATGCCGTTAAAAAACCGATCAGGGCATGTTGCTGCAGATTGACAGCAGCGACCAGTTGAGCCGGGGAGAATGAAGTGAGATAGGCCAAAATCAAACCGAGTTTCTTATTCTGCAATTGACGGCCGATAAAATACATCAGCAAAACCATGCCTAAACTGGCAAGAGCAATTGAGATCCAGGGTGCCCAGGGATTTGGGATAATAAAATTAGCCGCTGTGATATACCAGTAATACCAGGGACCGAAGGTGATAGGGCCGACAGAAGAAAAAGAACCAGTTAAAGGCAGCTGCAGCTGACTTTTGGCTTCAAATGAAACCAGGGCATCCCGGCTGCCGTCATAGCCGATACCGTATCTTAGGGGAAAATTCCAGAATCTTAAGGTAACTGCCAAAACCAGAATTAGACTTAAAAGGAATATAAGTCTATTGAATTTCATGTGTGTTTCAAATAATCTAACAATTATATGAAACTGTCAATCGTAGTTCCGGTTTTCAACGAAGGCAAGACTGTAAAATTTGTCCTGCAAAAACTGCTTTCCCTTAAACTTCCGCTGACTTATGAGGTTATTGTCATCGATGACGGTTCAACAGACGGCACCACTCAAATTCTTAAACAATATCCGATTAAAGACAAAAAAAAATTAAAAATAGT
>MFJU01000017.1 GCA_001779315.1 Candidatus Gottesmanbacteria bacterium RIFCSPLOWO2_01_FULL_42_22
AGAGTCTTTCAGCGGGCATAACCGGCTTTAATTTTAATTTTTTCTTTCTGGCAAATTGCTCTTAACGCTTTTTCTAAATAAGGATATTTTTCCGGATAATCATACCAGCGGTCGAAAATATTATAGATCCAGTAGATTTTACTGGGGTTTTTGGGGGAAAGATAATTGACAATATCATAATTATCCTCAATAAAGTAATCTAAACGGAATTTATTGATTATTTTTTTCTTGAATAAATGCGGTTGTTCATCATTGGTATTTAAGCTTATCGTCTTAAATACATGTTCAATTTTGTATTTCTTAAGCCATTTTCGAAGGGCGTCATCCAGAAAACTGTAGCGGGCTGTCACCAGATGTGCCTCGATAAGATTGTTTTCTGCTAAATAGGCCAGAAGTTCAGAGCCGGCTGCGGGAAATATGCTGGATTCATGAATGATGACCCACATGAATTTCTGCCAGTTATATTTCGGATACCAGAAACGCAATTTTCTGATACCTAATATCCTATGCTTCAAAAAGGCTACCCAGGCTCTGAAAATACGCATCGGGTTGTAGGCGACCACTCCGTCGAAATCCAAGCCGATTCTGATTTTCTTTTTCATTTCGGCCATTATAGTATCTTCTCAACCTAAATAAAACTCACTATAATTGAAAATTGTTCGTGACTTATGCCTGATTTCTCTTTAATTTTTATCTGGTGGCTGACAATTTTTTTGGTCGGGACCGTTCTTTTACCCCTCACCTTCCTGATTTTTAAAAATTTTGCCGACCGCGGTTATATTTTCTCCAAAGTTTTAGGCATTCTTTTATCAACCTACCTTATCTGGCTTCTGGGAAGCCTTCATCTTCTGCCTTTTTACAAAATGTCTCTGGTCCTGGTACTGATGGCTCTGGCCATTATTAATCTTTATATCTTCGGTAAAAATAAAGACGCTTTTTTCCGCCTCCCCTGGAAATGGATTGTCATCGAAGAAATCTTCTTTTTTGCCTCAATTTGCCTTTGGTCGTTTGTCCGGGGCAATGAACCCTCAATCCGCGGATTGGAAAAATTCATGGATTGGGGATTTGTCAATTCCATTTTGAGGACAACCTACTTCCCTCCCCTGGATATGTGGCTGACCAAATCTCCGGAATATGCGGGAGGGCATTTCATCAATTACTACTACTTCGGCCATTATATTAATGCTTTTCTGACCAAACTTTCAGGTCTAGATTCAGCGGTCACCTACAATTTGATGATGAATACTCTTTATGCTTTTACTTTTTGTCTGTCTTTCTCATTGGGCTTAAATCTTTATTATCTTTTTCTGGTCCTTCAGAAGCATCTTGCAAAAGCCGGAGAAGTCGTCCGGGTAAACAGCCTGAAGCTTTTTATCGTCGGATCTCTGGCGGCCTTTATTGTCGCTTTAGGCGGTAATCTGCATACTATCTATGTTTTTACTTCCGGCTATCCGAATGAAACACCCAAACCATTCTGGCAGTTATCCTTCGGCTTCTATCCTGAACGATATTGGTATCCCAATGCCACCCGGTTTATCGCCAATACCATCCATGAATTCCCCATTTATTCTTTTGTAGTGGCTGATCTTCACGGGCATGTTTCCGACATACCCTTTGTCCTTCTGATCATCGCCCTTCTCTTAAACCTGATTGCAGCCCCAACTTATAAAACAAAAGAGGAAGAGTCGGATAATCCATCGATACTTTCAAAAATCGCCCAAGATATAAGGCAGCATACCTATATCCCCTTCCCTTATTTAGTTTTACTGGGGATACTGATTGCGGTGATGTATATGACCAATGCCTGGGACGGCCTTATCTATCTGGTTTTGACCGGCCTGACTTTCCTCTATCTTAACTATAAAAACTCTGAAAACGGTTCACTCTTTGCCATCCTCTATAAAACAGGTTCTGCTTGTCTTTTCCTGCTGTTTTTTTTCCTTCTGGCCAATTTCCCCTTCATGATCAGTTTCCGGCCTTTTGTTTCAGGTATCGGAGTTCTTTGCGCTCCCGCGTTTCTACTGGAGAAAAAAATCGGTCCTTTTCTTTTTGAAACCGGGAAATGCCAAAAATCGCCGTTGTGGATGATGGCTTTATTATGGGGCTTTTTTTATTACAGCGTTTTAGGCTATTTAATTTTTGTCATTTCCCATAAATTCAAAAGGTTTATCAGGGAAGAATCGGACAAAACAAGAATAAAAAAGGGCACTAAGCTAGGGATATTTGTTTTATATTTCAAAATTAGACTTTCCCGTTTATTTCCGTTTCTTGACCTTCTTTCCCCTATAGATGTTTTTGTGCTGATCATGATTTTTGTCTCGACATTACTGCTTATTTTCCCGGAGTTTTTCTATATCAAAGATATCTATCCGGCCCATTATCGCGCCAATACTATGTTCAAACTGGGCTACCAGGCTTTCATGATGCTCGGCCTTTCTTCAGCTTTTATAATTTTCCGTCTTCGGGAATACGCTGCCAAGTACGTTCTTGATTTCACCTACTCCATCTACAATACCCTGTTTATCTTCCTGTTTACCCTTATCGCCATTTATCCCTACTTCGCCGTCAGTTCCTACTACGGTCGCTTACAACAGTACAAAGGTCAGGACGGCACGGTCTGGATGCATGAGCAATTTGCTGATGATTACCGGGCAATTATCTGGCTTCGAAAAAATATCAGTAACCAGCCCGTCATAGCTGAAGCAGTCGGAGAATCATATACCGACTATGCCCGCGTTTCCGCCTATAGCGGTCTGCCGACCATAGTCGGCTGGCCTGTCCACGAGTGGCTTTGGCGGGGATCTTATGATGAAGCCGGCAAACGCATACCGGAAGTGGAAACGCTCTATCAAACGCTGGATCTTGATGCGGCCCGCAAAATCATTGATAAATATCAGGTGGAATATATCTTTGTCGGTTCTCTGGAAAGGGAAAAATATCCCCAGCTGGAAGCTGATAAGTTTAATCTTTTAGGCCAAGTGGTCTTTGTAAGCGGCTCTACTAAAATCTATAAAATATCCCCTCAAGCGGGGGGATAAGACGCCTGCCCAACATCTTATCCACCCCCTGGAGGGGACTTTTAGCCAAAAGAAAAACTCTGGCGAGCAAGTTAATAACCAGAGTTCTTAAAAATCTTTCGGGCATATAGACAGATCATTACAACGCGCTAGTCTATCACCGTCAAATTGCTTTGTCAAGTCCTGATGCCCTTTACCTTCCCTACCACTAGTCCTAGTGTCTTTGCAGTTAAGATTACACTAGTGGGATATATTTTGTTTTATATTGATACAATAGGAAAATCTGATATCTTTAGGCTCAAAAAAAGTTCTTGACAGAAGTTTTAGTTAGGTGATATAGCTACGGGATAGGTGTTGGTCAAACCTGCTCATGTATTTGACCAGCCCCATAAAAAAAGAGCATTACTAATCGTAGTCGTAGCCCGCTAGCGTTAGTGATGCTCTTTATTTTTGTCGTAGCCCGCTAGACCTTAAATGGTCACTACAGGAATGCTTAATCCTTTATCTTTTAATATGCGAAACTGCTTTTTGGCTGATTCCTGAAACTTTTCCCACTCAATATCTCTCGGTTTAGTAATCTTCCTCTTTCCCGCGAATAATCTCTCAAAAATTTTTTTCATTTTTGTAATCTATAGCCACGTTAACATGGCATAAAGTCCTTGTCAAGACCCTATAGTAAAAGTAAAATCTAAATATCAATACCCTATAATATTATAAAGAAGTTATAGAGCTTTAAGACAATCCAATTAAAATGTGTAAAAGCTTGTGGATAAGGGCGGGGATGAAAAGACATGTCAAAAATAGGCTGTTTTCTCAGCCAGCCTCAAACGGGCTTAAACATTCAATACGGGGTATCTTGTAGAATAGGGGAGATATTATGAGGCGGTCCATCATTCTTATTTTTTCAGTACTCCTCTTCTGTCTCTCGCTCGGACAATTATTTTATGGTCTTTCAAAACACATCAGCTCCCCTTTTGTGGATTTTGAAGTTTATTACCGGGCCGGCCGTTTTTTTCTTTCCGGATTAAATCCTTATTCAACAGCATTCCCGCCCATGCCTTTGAACTATCCGCCGTCATCATTGCCCATTTTCGCCCTGTGGAGCCTCCTGTCCTATCCGGATGCTCAACTGATCCTTACGGCAACCTCCTTTTTCTTTTTTCTTTTTTCCGCTGTCCTTCTGATGCAGCGCTTGAAAATCCATAAAGCCCTGATTTTACTGGTATCAGCCTTACTCCTTCAGGCTTTTCCCACAAAATTCACCCTGGTCCTGGGGCAAGTTAACCTCATCCTCTTCAGTTTGCTCATTTTTGCCTTTCTCTCAAATTGGCATGGCAGAAAAATATTTGCAGGCTTGCTTTGGGGTTTGGCCTCGGGGATTAAACTGACTCCGCTTTCTCTGGGAATTTATTTCTTCATCCGCAAGGACTGGTGGACTCTTATTAGCGGAATTTTGACCTTTTTTTTCCTTAATTTAGCTTCATTTAGCCTTATTCCCGGCAGTTTGAGCTACTATTTTACCCGCCTGCCGATACTTATAACCCTCTCTCAACCGCCGGACTCTTACTCCAACCAATCCCTGAAAATCTTTTTCCAAAGACTGTCCCTGCCTCTGCCGGATTTACTGGCCGCTGCCGTCATTTTGCTACTAATTTTTTTCACAGTCAAAAACTACCTCCGGCAACAATCTGCCTTTGCCAAAAAGGAGGCTGGACTGTTCAATGACCTTTCCTTCTATTCCCGGCTCCTTATTCTGTCCGTCATCAGCCAAAGCGTGGCTTGGCAGCACCATTTTGTCCTCACCTTCCCCGCCGCAATCGCTGCCTCAATTCATATTTACCGTACAAAAAATGTTCCTTTGTCTTTGCTTACTCTCCTTAGCGCACTTCTTCTGGGAATGCACTTTCCTGATCTCTCCCGCCCCTGGACTGCAAATCCATTATTATTCTCCCACACTACTTTAGGTTCAATCCTGCTTTTTTTTATTTTGACTTTTAAGCTATAATTGGTTTGTATGCCAAACTTGTCAAATATCTCTCACAGGGAAAAATTCCTCAAAATCTATGCCGATCTGCCCATCGGAGTCAGATCCGAAATCATAGCTACTCTGCCTGAGACCGGGCCTTTAACCTGGAACTCGGCTTATGTCGAGGTATCTCAAAACACTCCCCTTGCCGAAAAAATCCTCAGAGAACTAAGTGAAATGGAAATCATATGAAAACCAGTCTCAAAATAATCAGGCTGGTCATCGCCCGGCTTGAGGTCTGGCCGGAAGATGCCAAATTGGCTATTGTCGGCCTTGGCACTTTTAATAAAAAGGAGCTCATTACCCATGTCAAAAAAGGCACGGACGTCGGCCGTAAAATAGTTGAAATAGAACTTGAATACTTAAAGTCTCTTAAAAAAGGCATCCTTTATGCCTAAAGTTGTTTTCACCCGCCCTGATTATGAAATCGTTACCCATTATCTCTTCGTTTGGAGTCAAAAGCTCGTTTCGGAAGCTAAAAAAAACAAATGGACAGTCACCGATCTGAGGAAATCTCAAGCCACCATTGCTAAATTTACCGCTGCGGTTGGCAAGACTTCTCCGGCTCTGATTCTTCTGCACGGTCACGGCAATTATTCATCAATTAGCGGTCATAATGGAAAAGTCATTATTCAGGCCGGCCAAAACGAAAATATTCTTAAAAACGCTGTCACTTATGCTTTCTCCTGCCAAACCGCCAAAGAGCTGGGAACAGCTGCTGTAGAAGCCGGTGCCAAAAGCTATATTGGTTATAACGAAGATTTCATCTTCTTTCAGACTGAAGGAATGGAAAAAAGTCCCGCTTCTGATAAACGGGCTGCGAAATTTATGGAACCGGCTCTTGAGGTCTCAACTTCACTTCTTGCTAAAAAGCCTCCAAAAGAAGCCTTCCGAAAATCCCAAAAAGCCTTCAGGAAAAACATCGACAGCCTCATTTCCTCAAATTCCAAAGAAGTCTACCTCGTCCGCTACCTTCTTTGGGACAAAAATCACCAGGTCTGCCTGATAAAAAACTCTAAAACCGCTGCCATTGACACATAATATTATGTACGATACAATGTACATCATATGCAACAGATAGTTAACATCACCCAAGTCAGGAATAATCTGGGATCTATGGTTTCCAGTGTCGCAAAGGACAAAAAAACCGTAATTATTATCAGGGACAGCAAACCGGAAGCCGTACTCATACCCTATCAGGAATTTGTCAAAACCGAAACTGACAAAGAAAGGCTTTGGAAACTGGAATTCGAAAAACTTCAAAGAGAAGGTAAAAAGGCTTTCCGAGCATGGGCAAGAAAAAAAGGCATTGACGTTGACAAACTGACGGAAGAAGAAGTTTATGACCTTATCGACAAAATCTAAGGTCGTCTTGGATACAAATGTACAGATCTCAGGTTTATTATTTGGCGGAAACTGCGAGAAAATCTTAAATCTTTTTAAAAATAACCAACTTGAATTGCTTATCTCTCCTAAAACGCATGCCGAACTATTAAATAAACTCCCTAATTTCTCATTAACTGAAGATTTTATATATAAAACCAATACTCTTTTGCAGACAAAAGCAACCAAAATTCTTCCCAAAAAGAAAGTAAAGATCTGTCGCGATCCCAAAGATAATATGTTCCTGGAATTATGTCTCGCAGGAAAAGCGGATTATCTTATAACCGGAGATAAGGATCTCCTCGATCTTAAATCCTTCAAAAACACCCTCACCCTCTCCCCTAAAGAATTCCTTAAAATATTAACCTGACCTGACTTAAATTTTCCCAATTCTCCTGGGACAAAACCCAACAACTCTGCCTGACTGGATTCTTACCCGAAATTTACCTCAGGCTGATGATAAGATAAGTTTACAGTAATTCCTTCGACGAAATCGGTCACTTTCCTTTGATATTTCTCAAGGGCTCGTTGGGTTACGTCTGATAGCTTGATTACTCCTGTTTCCATTTCTTTATTCCCCACAGTATTCGGCAAAAAGGCAACATGCGCAAGTCCTGGCAGGGTATATACAGTTAAATTTCCGCTTTCATCGAATCTTAAATCAGGAACATTGTCTCTATACCAGCGATCTGGTCCGACTTTAAGCCATAGATAGTCACTATGCTCAGGATTAACCAATTCATGTATATTCAATTCTGGCAGATGTCCGTTGGTATACCTGTATATCAGAACTTGATTATTAATTGGCCTGCTTCCCGGTGGTTTAACTGTTACTCCCATAAAATTAATTATCTTTCCAATTTCTAGACCTGTTTCTTCATTTACTTCCCTTTTTGCTTCATCGTGTAAAGAATAGATTTTCCCGTAATAAAAATCCCGAAAATTATACTCGCCTCCTGGGATCTCCCACCATATATTCTTGTCAATAAGTAATATATATCTACCCGGCCCCGCCAAATTCTCCCGTAGAGCTTTCTTCTCAATAAATACGCAAGTTCTCCACCTTGTTTTATCTGGATTGAATTCAAACTGGAAATCAGATGCTTCTGGATACATGGCGGGATATTACTATAGGTTTATATAAAAAGCAAATTCTGAGGCTGTTTACTTCAGAATATTTGAGGCTATAAGGTTTATGTGGGAATGGGATTTCGGAGAAATAATATTGCTAAAGCCTAAGTGTCTGGCTTCTTTGAGTCGGCGCTCGAGGCCGATGACATTGCGGATTTCGCCTAAGAGCCCGACTTCACCAATAGCGGCCGTTTTTTTCGGCAAGGGTTGGTTTTTGAATGAAGAGATTATCGAAAGACAGATGCCTAAATCGGCAGCCGGTTCAAAGACTTTGAGGCCGGAGGCGGCGTTAACAAAGATATCGAAATTCGAAAGAGGTAAACGGAGGTGTTTTTGTAAAATCGCCACCAGCATCTGCAGACGGTTACTGTTTATGCCTGTGCCTACTCTTCTGGCTATCGGCAATTGAGTTGATACTGTTAAAGCCTGAATTTCGACCAGTATCGGGCGGGTGCCTTCCAGGGTGGCCACGACCACTGAGCCGGGAGAGCCTGATGTGGCGCCTATAAATAATTCCGATGGATTGACAACACCTTTCATGCCTGTTTCCTCCAGGGCAAATACGCCGACTTCATCAACCGCCCCGAAACGGTTTTTGGAAGCCCTTAGAAGCCTCAGAGACTGGAATCTCTCCCCTTCCAGGTATAAAACCGTATCGACAATATGTTCTAAAATCATCGGCCCGGCGATTGTTCCTTCTTTAGTGACATGGCCTATCAGAAGAACCGGGATATTTTTACTTTTAGCAAGTTCCGTCAATTTCAAAGCCGCTTCCCTCACCTGGCCGACACTGCCGGGAGCTCCGGACAAATCTTCACTCCAAAGGGTCTGAATGGAATCTGCCACTATCAAATTTATTTTTTCCTCTGTCTTTTTTATACTCCCCAAAACTGATTCAACATTGGTTTCCGGGATGACCAGGATTTTATTCATTGGGATTTTCAATCTGTCAGCCCTCAATCGCAACTGTTCCCGGGATTCTTCGCCTGAAATATATAATCCGCCGATATGGGACAGTATCTGCAAAGCTAATGTTGATTTTCCGATACCCGGATCGCCGGCCAGAAGAGTGACGGAACCCGGAACCAATCCGTAATGGATGACTTTTCCCGATATAGAGGAACCGAGAACCTGATCAGCCTCTGTCAATCCTGTCGGAAACCTGGAAACTTCGGCTGTTTTAACCTGAGATAAAGGGATAATACCAATCTGATTTCTTGAAACTGGTTTCCGGCCTTTTGTCCATGGTGAAGCTGTTTCTTCAACCGTTTCAACCAAAGTATTCCAGTTGCCGCAGCCGGGGCATTTGCCCAAAAATGAGGGGCTTTTATAACCGCATTGCTGGCAGATAAAAGAAGATTTTATTTTTGCCATCTTAGTGATTTTATTGTACTCTAAAAAAGTAATTGTAGAAAACGGTGATTTAGCGGTAGCCGACGGGTTTTTCGTGAGGTACAAGAGTCAGGGAAATTTTTCTTTTGACAGCATCAATTTTTTCAACCATGCATTCGACTTTATCCCCAATCGCGGGCTCTTCGCCTGGATTAATTTTACTGATATGCAAAAGTCCCTCAATCCCCGGTTCCAACTGCACAAAAATTCCGTAAGGAGCGCTTCTGACTACTTTGCCGCTGACTCCGGATTCAATAGGATATCTATCAAGGATATTTTTCCAGGGATCAGGGGTTAGCCTTTTAAGCGAAAGATTTAATTTGCCTTCATTTTCATTGACATCCAAAACTATGACCTCGACCTGATGCCCGACTTTATAAAGCTCGGAGAGATTTTCCACTTTTTCCCAGGCTACCTCGGATATATGGACCAGGCCTTCAATTCCGTCTACGTCGACAAAAACGCCAAAAGGGGCAATACCCGATATATTGCCTTTCAAAATGTCATCTGGTTTTATTTTCTTGAGTTTCTCGCGCTGGGCAGAAGGTGTCACTCCCAAAAAAGAAGCTTTCTGAGACATAACCAGGCGGTTAATGCCCGGATCAAGCTCAATTACCTTTACTTTGAATTTCCGGTTTAAAAGCTGCATAGGGTTTGTAGCGAATTGGGTTTCCAGTTGGGTAGAAGGCACAAATCCCCGCAAGCCCTGCCAATCAACCAATATGCCTCCTTTGGCTGTTTCCAGCCCTGTCACTTCCATATCATCTCCGGTTTCTTTTAGTTTTTCTAAAAGCTGCCAGCGGGTTTCCATGGAGGCTTTTCTTAAAGAAAGAACAGTATAGCCGTAATCATTTTCCGGATTGACTACCTGGGCGACTACCTTATCCCCTTCTTTCAAGTTCGATACATAGTCCCTAACCTGATCCAACTCCCATTCCGCCACAATACCGAAGCTTTTTTTACCCATATCGACCAGGACTTCCCTCGAAGAAACAAAGACTACCGTCCCCTTGACAGTATCACCTTTTTTTAGAGAAAAAGTGGTGATGCCGCTTTGCGCCAGCAATTCTTCCATTGTTTGCGGATTGGATGAGATTTTTGTTTGTTTTAAAGTTGAAACTGGAGTATCTGCAGAATCCTCTGACTTTTTAGAAGATTTTTGACTTTTGGCTGATGATTTTTGACTTTTTACCACTTTTCACAAGAACCACCTTTCTCTATAGGATATTTAAGATTGTAGCACTTCTTTTGGCTATCTACAATATAAATTTGCGCTTAAATCCTCCGGCCTTGACCTATTTTCGCAGTCCCTTGCGGCATTACTATCGTCGGTGCTGAAGCGTTTTACTTCTCTGTTCGGTATGGGAAGAGGTAGTTCCACTTCGCTCCAAAGACCGAAAGATTCAAGCGCAAATCCGCTTTTGGCTTCCTGAAAAGTGAACAGAAATTAAGATAAATAGAAAGAACAATCTTAGCCTTAAAATTTACTCTGGACCAATTAGTACGGATGAGCTAAACACCTTGCGGTGCGTACACTTTCCGCCTATCAACCTTGTAGTCTACAAGGGGTCTCATAAAGATACCTTATCTTGGGGTGGGCTTGGCGCTTCAGATGCTTTCAGCGCTTATCCCGTAGGAATGTAGCTATCCAGCTTGCTGCAGGACTCAGTCCCACAACTGGCACACCAGGGATTCCTCCCTCGCAGTCCTCTCGTACTAGCAAGAGCTCCCCTCAAGTATCTAACGCTTGCACCGGATAGAGACCGACAATTTGTTATCCTGATTACATCAGGAGTATGGACATTTCTGCCATACTCTGCATGTCGCCATACAGTTCGGACTATATCTTCCCCGCCATGGTGGGGTCTGGCATATAGTCTCTGAGGTGCCGAAGAAGTTTATCTTTAGAATATCTTTTATTTGTAGATCTAGGCAAACTGAAAACGAGTTCAACTATTCTTCTGAATCCGTTTTCATTCAAATGTTGCTTATTTTCTATTACCTCAATTACCTGTTTAAATATTAAAAATTCTAATCTCTTTATAGTCTGTAATGGATGTTCCAAAAAGAAAGGAATTAATTTATTTTTTATATCCTTTCTATCTTTTACAATTAAAACCCACGTCTTGTCTTTTAGACTTCCAGGGTGGTTAGGTTTTAAATATCCGCAACCTAATCTTTTTATAAATGTTTCGAGAACATTCTTCCCTCCCGGATTTTGACTTAAATGGAATTCTGTAATAATCTGCCATTTTAATGGAAGATCTGTACGTTTTCCAAATCCTACATAGAAACATCCCTCACCATCTACAAAGCCACAAAGATATTCATTAGATATTTTTTCTTCGGTTACCTGCTGATTGTCCGCACGTGATGAGTTATCACTTGAGATCATAGAGATATGTTATCTCTATTTTAATTACTTCTCAAGTATCACACGATTCTTCGGATTTTCCAGCATTTAGCCAGATTTATTTCGCCCTGGACGGGCGATCTCCTTCATTTCCTCTTATTGTCCAAAACGTTGAAGGAAAGACAGCTCTAATTAATAATGATGTCGTACCATTATTGGTCTACTGTCTTACGACGTTCTGAACCCAGCTCGCGTACCCTTTTAACCGGCGAACAGCCGGACCCTTGGAAGCTTCTCCACCTCCAGGATAGGATGAGCCGACATCGAGGTGCCAAACCGGGCCGTCGATATGGACTCTCGGGCCCGATCAGCCTGTTATCCCCGGGGTAGCTTTTATCCGTTAAGCTCGGTCCGCAACCACGGCGGATCCGAGGATCACTAACACCCGCTTTCGCGCCTGTTCGACTTGTAAGTCTCTCAGTCAAGCCGGCTTTTGCGTTTGCACTTACATCCCGATTTCCATCCGGGATAAGCCGACCTTTGTACGCCTCCGTTACACTTTTGGAGGCCACCTCCCCAGCGAAACTGCCCACCAGACACTGTCTCCCTGCCGGTTGTTTGAGCGGCCAAGAGATTAGGGTTAACGATTAAAAAGAGAGGTATTCCACTGTTCCCCGCCTTGCGGCGGGGTCCCTCCTATACTCGACAGTTTCAAACGTCTTCCCAATGCCAAGCTACAGTAAAGCTCCACGGGGTCTTTTTGTCCAGGTGCAAGTAGGCCGCATCTTCACAGCCATTTCAATTTCGCCGGGTAACGGCTCAAGACAGTCGCTAACTCGTTCTGCCTTTCGTGCGGGTCGGAACTTACCCGACAAGGAATTTCGCTACCATAGAACAGTTATAGTTACTGCTGCCGTTCACACGGGCTTGAGTCCTAAGCTTATCTCTTTTGGAGAGTCACCCAAGAATCTTAACCTTCGTGCACTGGGCAGGCGTCAGCCCCTATACGTTGCCTTTCGGCTTTGCAGAGACCTGTGTTTTAGTTAAACAGTCGGTTAGCGTCATTTGCTGCGGCCCCGATAAATCGGGGCAGGGCATCTCCCATAGGTTACGCCCAGCTGTTTTGCCGAGTTCCTTGAACCGTTTTCTCCCGTTCGCCTTAGTATACTCTACCAGCCCACCTGTGTCGGTTTGCGGTACGGAAACCTTGAGATTTCCCTCCGAATCGGAGGGCCTGTGAGATTTTTCTTGGACACTGAAACGTGCGGAATTGTCCGCAGTCTTTCAACATTGAACTCTCCGTCATCACTCGATTAAACGCAATAATGGATTTTCCGATTATCACTATCTTATGATTTAAATCCCGTGTGTACGAGACTCCGCTGCTCCAATCTCGTCATCCCCTAGGAAACTTCTCAAAGCTATAGCCGAATTTCTACGGCTTGTACATCGAGCTACCCCCTCCGAATCGGAGGGACTCGCCTTAGATCCGATTAACCCGTCCCCGATGAACGTTGGGACGGAAACCTTGGGCTTACGGCGGTCCGAATTTTCATCGGACTCTCGCTACTCATACCGACATTCTCACTTCCTGCCGCTCCACCCTCCCTTACGGAATGAGCTTCACTGCAACAGGAACGCTCCTCTACCTCCCGCCAGAGGCGGGACTCCAATTTCGGCATTTAGCTTATCCCCGTTCATTTTCGGCGCGAGATTTCTCATCCAGTGAGCTGTTACGCACTCTTTGAAGGATGGCTGCTTCTAAGCCAACCTCCTGGGTGTCTGGGAAATCTCACTTCCTTTACAACTTAGCTAAAATTTAGGGGCCTTAATTGGGAGTTTGGGTTGTTTCCCCGCTTGACCTGACTCGCTTAGCCGAGCCGGACTGACTATTCCGACAAAATGCTACCAGTATTCGGAGTTTAATTGAGATATCTCGCTAAAAGCTTGATATCCCATCTAGTGCTCTACCCCTGGGCAAAATCGGAATGCTATACCTAAATATATTTCGAGGAGAACCAGCTATCTCCGGGTTCGATTGGCATATTACCCCTAAGCACAGATCATCCCATGTTTTTGCAACAACAACGGGTTCGGGCCTCTTCCCGACTTTCGTCGGGATTCACCCTGTCCATGCTTAGCTCACCCGGTTTCGGGTCTGCCGTACTCTCTCTATAATTCGCCCGTTTAGGGCTCGCTTTCACTGTGCCTCCGCGAGATACTCGCTTAGACAAAAGAAAGGACGGCAACTCATCGGTTCATTCTTCAATAGGCACGCGATCATCCACGATAAATCGGGACTCTCGCTGTTTGTTAGTCGACAATTTCAGGTACTATTTCACTCGCATTACCTGCGTACTTTTAACCTTTCCCTCACGGTACTAGTTCACTATCGGTCGGTTTTGGTGTTTAGTCTTGGATGGTGGACCACCCAGATTCCCACGAAGTTTTGCCGTGCTTCGTGGTACTTAGGTACTCCCTAGGGGAAATTCGGGTTTTACGTACGAGACTTTCACTCTCTGTGGTCTGCCATTCCAGGCAGTTCTGTTACCTTCCTTTCATCCCATATTGGAAGCCCTGCAACCCCCCGCCAAAGGCGGGGTTTAGACTCTTCCGCTTTCGCTCGCCGCTACTGACGGAATCTCGTAATTGATTTCTTTTCCTCGGGCTACTTAGATGTTTCAGTTCGCCCGGTGCCCTGACAACAGCTATTTTTCTGTCTTTTGGACAGAACTTTCACTATTGCCTTCCCCCGATATTATCGGGGGAGGGTTACCCCATTCGGAAACCGCCGGATCGCAGGCTGCTAACCGCCTAACCGACGATATCGTTGGTATACAAACGTCCTTCCTAGGCCAAAACCGCCAAGGCATCCGTTGTCGACTTTATGAGTAGACTTTAAGGCTCAATAAAGATTGATCCTACTTTGTCCCGATTAAATCGGGACTCTACTTGCTTTATTATCTGTTCACTTTTCAAAGAGCCAAATTTAGTTGTCAGCTATCGGTAATCAGTTATTTATCTTATAACCGGCTACCGACAACTGATAATCTTTGTGAAACGTAACAAATTGCATGGCAATTTGAACGTTTCTACCGCGTTTAAATTTTGCTTGGCAAAATTTATTACTGCGGTGGACCTGGGCGGACTCGAACCGCCTATTTACCCCGTTAATTGCGAAGCAATTTTTCGGGGCCTCTTCATTGTCCCGAAATTGTCTGCGAGTCTAAAAACGAACAGTTTCAATTTCGCGATCCCGATATCTTTGCTCATCCGAAATTTAGGTGGACTCGGGCGGACTCGAACCGCCTACCTTCTCATTGCAAATGAGATGTTCTACCCGCTGAACTACGAGCCCAAGCTCGCAGACAAAACGGGATCACGAAAATCTATTTGCTCCCCCGATTTCATCGGGGTTCGCAAAGATTTTCGGGACAAATGAATATTAATGTACTTCAACCAGCTAAACTTCAGGCCCGAATATAATCGGCACGCCCACAATTGCTGGTTTCTAAATTTCAATAGCCTTTATCGGAACGGTAACTGAAGGGGCCTTTGTTACGTTGAAAAAAATTTATGTGAGTCGGTTATCATCCTTCAGTTATATATATGAATGCCTTTCCATAGGCAAAAAATAATTTTACCCTCCCCTTCAATGTTTGTCAATATGTTCAGGATGTTTGTAGAAAAGAAATGATAATGTCCTCTTTGTACGATATAGAAATGTCCGGTTTTAAGGTTCAAACTTAATTGGTTATCAAAGT
>MFJU01000018.1 GCA_001779315.1 Candidatus Gottesmanbacteria bacterium RIFCSPLOWO2_01_FULL_42_22
TTTTATTTTTAAAAGTTTAACTTTGTATTCTTTTTTATCTTTCTCTCTCTCAATCGGTTCAGCAATAATCTTTCCCTCATCGATATACAGCCTGAGCCAGAATTCATCTGTCATACCAAAGGTCTGCCTGAATTCTTTAGGAATGGTTATCTGTCCTTTACTGAAAGATTTAACATATTTGACTTGGGGTTTCATGAAATTCAGTATATACTGAATTTCAGTATTTGACAAGAGGCGGAATTGTTTATGTCGGGCTGAGCAATAAATAAATTGCCAAACCGCTGATCACCGGATAGGAAATAAAGCCGTATTTGGCTAAGACGCGCCACTGGAGTTTGTCCTGCCATCCCGGCAGGGCAATTCCAAAAAGCATCAGGAATTGTTCCAGAGCGTCAGGCAATACTCCCCCTATCCCTCCCAAAAGCAGAAAAATATTTTTGAATGAAAAGAAAATCCAGAAAAAAGCGACAGCACATAATAAATAATCAAAGAGTAATGCGGCCATAATCAAATTTCTCCTTTTTTTCTCCGTCTGCCAAAATTCCTTCAGGGTTATCCCGGGGCGCAAACCGAAATCATGGTGAGGCGTCAAATCCAAAAGATAATGCGATAAAACAGCCAGAGGCAGACCGATAACCGGATTAGGAATGTATTTCAGAATAACTGCCCCTGCCAAAAAATGGGGTGTATATAACATCATCTTATTCTATAATAATCTTATGAGTCCTATTTCCCGTCTTGAAGAAGATATCAAAAACCTGAAAGTCCAGGGAGCTACAAATGTCGCTCTGCTAGTTTTAGACGGATTGAACCTAGCTAATGAGATACTTAAAACCCAAAAGAATGCTGATCCGTATGTCTTTCTTCTGGAACGCTTAATCCGTCTGGCTTTTGCTAGACCTGCTGAGCCTTTGGCTCAAAATGCCCTCAGATTTATATTTCATAAAAAACAACCCTCACCCGAAGAGTACCTTCAGTTAGCCTCACAATTTAAAAAAATGATTTCTGAAAGCAAAAATAAGATGGGAAAATACGGTTCGGATTTAATAACCAACGGCGGAGTTTATCTTACCCATTGCCACTCATCCACCGTCAGCAATATGTTTGTATCAGCCCATAAACAGGCTAAGCAATTTAGAGTTATTCTGACCGAAACCAGACCTCTTTATCAGGGCAGAATCACCGCCAATGAGCTTATTGATGCCGGAATTAAAGATGTTACCATGATCATAGATGATGTGGCTACTTCGCTTCTGTTACAGAATAAAATGAAGATTTCAGGCGTCTTTATTGGCGCTGATCTTCTCTCACAGGACGGTTTTATCAATAAAGTGGGAAGCCTCGGGATTGCCCATATGGCCAATGAAAGTCACATCCCGGTTTACTGTTCCAGTATTCTTCTTAAATTTGACCCGCGTCCCTATTCTGACGAGCTCCTTGAACATAGGCAGAGCAGTGAGATCTGGCCTGATGCTCCTTTAAAGCTACAGTTTTATACACCGGCTTTCGACTTTGTTCCCTACTCCCAAAATATTCAGATTATTTCCGAAGCCGGAATATTAAAAAGTCATGAAATTAAAAAAGAAGCGCTAAAAAGCTATCCTTTCATCACACCTTCAACTCTACCTGATATCAACTGAGCTATATTGTCCGGCACATATTGTATTTATAAACATTACCCTCTGAGTCAATAACATAAGCCAACAGCATATCAAAGACTTCTTTCCGGACAAATCGCCCGCTTTTATCCATGACGGTTTCCGTTCTTTTATAGGGTAGGATATTGTATTTCTTAAGAAAGCCGTCCGGATCACCGGGCAAATCATAATTCTTATATTTATTTTCAGTTTTCAAAACAGGTGATAAAACTTTAATAGCCCCGGCAACATCGTTTACCCGTTGTTTGGTACTTGTAAGGTATAGCCATTTATGACAATTCTTATCCTTATTATCTACTCTTAATAGGACGACAATAAATAGAAGAAGAAAAGGGATAAATATCAGCTTAAAATGCATTTTCATTTAAAAACAAAGGCTAAAATAAGTAAACAGGCCACGGAAAGCCAAAACAGAATTAAAGAGAAAGCGATAATGCGTTTCATAAAAGCTGAAACTCCTCACTGTGAATTCTGTCTTTGGATACTCCCAACCGCTTCAGCTGTCTTTTCAGGGAAATCATCATCGGAGGTGGACCGCAAATGAAAATTTCAAAATTAGCTAAATCTCCGACGGTCGCTTGAATGATTTCTGCCGACAGCCTGCCTTGGGTTTTTGTAAAAATCGTGTAAACGACAAAATTGGGATTTTGCGCCGCAATTCCCAGCAGTTCTTCCAGAAAAACGGCCTCGCTCTGTTCAGCGGCGCTGTAAAAAAGGCAAATGCTAAAATCCAGCCGGTACAGCGTCCTGGCCATGCTTAAAAACGGAGTAATGCCGATGCCGCCTGCCACCCAGATCTGGTTGCGGTTGGTAAAATTCAAATAACTGAACCGCCCGTATGGTCCTTCGATTTCAGCCGCATCACCGGTGTCCAACAGCTTCAAATTACCTGTAAAATCCCCCAAAGATTTCACCGTCAGTTTCAATTCCCTTTCAGAAGGCGGTGAAGTGATGGAAAAAGGATGTTTCTCATTTTTGACTTTGGCAGAGATGAAGTTGACAAAAATAAATTGCCCCGGCAGATATGACATGGATTCCTTCACGGGCTCCATCTCAAGTTCAGTAATCTGGCCCGGCAAAGGATTGATTTTTTTCAGTAAATAGCGGTGTCTGGGAATAAAAAACTTTCCCAACAGGCTTCTGAACACATAAGCCCCGGTGCCGGCGGCAATTATAACCATAAAATAATTCCGCAGGATTGTATCACGGGAAATATCGCTTTCGATAAACAGGGCGTGCAGACTGCCCAGGAAAAAAGCAATCCCCAGGAATTTATGGGTAAATCTCCAGATCTCATAAGGCAATTCAACATAAAAAGTTAAAATAAGAAGCGCCATTAAAAGAAGTAAAGCTCCGATGCCGAGATTGATGGCCCAATTTTCTCCCGGCAGGAAAAACAAGGCTGCCCGGTTGAGAGAGACGGTCAAAAATGATAATCCCAAAAATAACGGGTGAAAGATCAGTAGTATTAAGGTCAGACCGCCGATTAGATGATGGGCAATATAGACCCTGTTCATGCCTCCGAAGAGATCTTCGAGAAATTTCCAGCGGCTTCCCAAAATTAAATTCAAGGAAAAAAGTACCATGCCGGGCAAACTCATTAGCTGACCGATTGAGGTAGCCGAATTGTAGAAATTGCTGAAGCGGTATTTTAAGGGGATGATAACCAGCCACCGGGCAACCGGTAACAATGCCAGAATGACAATAATCAGATATCCCTTACTTATGACTTTCATTTTCATGCCGGCGGCTTTTTTTATAAATCCAATAAATCAAAACAAGTATAAAGATTGCAAAATTGATGACGCTAATAATTAACGACAGCTGTTTTCCTCCTGTGGCGGCAAATAAACTTTTGATTTCTCTTTTTGCTTCAGGCGGGCTTGTCACATACGGACTGGCCGCCATTGGTTCCGTAATCGATTCCCCGGTTTCTTTTTCGGGTTCGGGATTACTGAAGTTTTCCTCCGGAGCCGCTGTCGCGGCCGGTTCCGTGGGAGTGACTGTAACGGCAGATAGGTAGGTACAGTCCGGCGATTGGTCTGTTTGGGACAGACCTGTCCCGCAGCTGTTTTGGGCTGACACGCTGCAACTGTAGCTGTGCCCGAAACTGGCGCTAAAATTAACCATTGTCTTACGGGTGTTACCCTTGGCAATGACTGATCCCGTATTCAAATCCCTGATCTCAACATAATAGCTCGTTGCGTCGACTGATTTATCCCAACTGCAGCTGGCTCCGTTAACAGGACAGATCGGGCTTTGAGCCTTTTTCCGCAGATCCTGAGGTAACTGCACCATGGATACGGCTGCCACCAAACCGGAAACGACCAATACCAGGTAAATTAAAGCAGATTTTTTTTGATTGGTAAAAGATTTCATTGGCATAATGGACAAACGACTTTAATGCTGACAACCGGCGCGGGCAGCGTACAAACAGGTGCGGGAGTCACCGTCAGTGTAGGAGTCGGAAATAAAGTAACAGTTATCGAAGATATTGCTGTCGGTAAAATACCCCCGACGGGAGGGACTACGGCCGTCGGTGTTGGCGGTACGGATGTGACAGTTGGGAGCGGAGTCGGTGTATATGTTACAGTCGGTGTAATGGTCGGAGCAGCGGTTGCTGTGGGAACCGGGGTGACAGTCGGTGCCGGTGTGAGGGTCGGAGTGGAACTTGGAATCGGTGAGGGTGTGGTCGTCGGAGAAGATTTGGCGCTACAAATATTGCCTTTGTAATTGGGATCAAGGTATTTAGCCATATCAGCCATATGGAATGAGGGGATCAGGGAAGAAACATCCATGCCGCAGGGATGACCCTGGTGGGGACTCGATCTTGTTCCTTTTTCGAAGACTTTATTGTCCCAGATATATAGGCAGCGGGAATCAGAGGCGACTTCTTCTTTGGTGAAACAGGTTTGTGCCCGGCTGAAATAGCGGATGACGTAAGCCAAGCCTAAATTGGCGGTCACAATCATCACGGCTATCAGGAAAAGGAATTTAAGACGGGTCAGCTTATGTTTCATTGCCCAAGTAAAATCACTTCAATTGGTATCTCCTCCAAATTTCAAAATCAACCAGATCGACCAAACCGTCTGCGTTGAAATCAGTCAATTTTGTTGATACCACCCCGCTATATTCCTGGACCCAGACGCTGTAACAGTCAGCGGTGATCCGGCCTCCCTGGCAACCTATTGCCAGTGTCGGGCTGACAGCTAATGTTGGAATTGGTGTCATTGTAGCAGCTACAATCGTGACGGTCGGAGTCAGACTGGCAGCCGGACTTGGTGTCGCACTGGCTGCAATTGCCTTCGTAGGACTGGCAGGAGGCAGTGGAGTTAAAGACAGAGGCAATGTCGGTCTCGGAGTAACTGTGGCTGTCGGAGCCGCCGGGCAAATAGTGCCTTTGTAATTCGGGTCGAGATATCTGGCCATGTCAGCAGTATGAAATGAAGGTATCAGTGAAGAAACATCCATGCCGCAGGGATGTCCTTTGTGAGGACTCGATCTTGTTCCTTTTTCAAAGACTTTGTTGTCCCAAATATACAGACAGCGGGAATCCGCAGCTACCTGTGCCTTGGTAAAACAGGTTTGGGAGAAAGTTAACAGTCTGACGGTTATGGCCACTCCGGCATTAGCGATCACCATCATCAGAATAACCAGCAGGATATAGCGTTTTACGGGTAAGTGTTTTATCCGTTTCCGTCTCTTTATTTTTCTCATTTAAATTATTTTATATCTTTTATAGATACATATATATCACCGGTTGTCTTCACTATTTCTTCATGTTTTTTTAATCTTCGTTATAGTAAAATACCCTGAACTTATGCGTATTTTAGTTGTCGAAGACGAAAGAAGGCTTGCCAATATCATCAAAAAAGGCCTGATCGAGGACGGTTTTGCCGTTGATTTGGCTTTTGACGGTGAAGAGGGTTTTTATTTAGGGGAAACTGAACCTTATGATTTAATTATTTTGGATATCATGCTGCCCAAAAAAGACGGCCTGGCGATTTGCCGGGAGTTGCGGCAGAAAAATATCCATATTCCCATTCTGATACTGACAGCCAAAACAACGGTTGAAGATAAAGTTGAGGGTTTGGATAGCGGAGCCGATGATTATCTTACCAAACCTTTTTCTTTTCTCGAACTGAAATCGAGAATCCATGCTCTTATCAGACGAAGCCGCGGTGCAAGCTCTCCCATCTTAAAGATTGCCGATCTGGCTGTAGACCCGATAAAACATACTGTCAATAGACATAAACATCAGATTAAATTAACCCCCAAAGAATTTGCCATTTTGGAATTACTGCTGCAGCATAAAGATGAAGTTGTCTCCAGAACCATGATCATCGAGCATGTTTGGGATTATAATTTTGAGGGTTTAAGTAATGTGGTTGACGTCTTTGTGGCCGCTTTAAGGAAAAAAATCGATAGTAAATCCAATCTTAAACTGATTCATACTTTGCATGGGGTCGGTTATAAAATCAGCAGTTCATTTCTGACATGAACTATCGCAGTATTAAATTCCGCCTGACTCTTTGGTATACCCTGGCCTTTCTGCTGGCGGCAACCATCATTTTTGCCGGCTTTTTCTGGCTGACCGGACAGGTTCTTTTCCAACAGACAGATTCCTCCCTGATCTCCCACGGCAATAAAGTGGTCGAGGTTGTCGCTAAACAAGGCCGGGATATGCATGAAATCTTCGCCCAAAGGGCTTTTATTTACGAATTTTCCGAGATTCCCGGCATGCTGGTCATCATTATGAATCCGGAGGGTGATATCATTTCCAGTTCCCTGATGAACTCATTTGACCGTAATTCCTTTGCCGTCATGCATCGGGATGCCGTATCATCCCGAAAATATATCCTGACCAATACCAAGCTTGGAAATCAAAGCCTCAGATTTTACAGCTCACCCGTTTATGCGAATAGTCAACTTCTCGGAGTTGTTCTGGTCGGTCATCCGATCGATGTTATCCAATCGTCATTAAATAAACTGTCGCTTGCCCTGGTAGCCACTTTCTTAATAATGTTGCTCCCCACTCTTCTCGGCGGCTATTTTTTGGCTGTCCGGGCATTAAGGCCGCTTTCAGCAATCAGCGATAAATTGAATAAAATTTCCAGTGAAAATCTCGGGGAACGGGTAGACAATCCGGGGACAAGTGACGAAATTGCCCATTTGGCAACCACTTTCAATAAATTACTGGATCGCCTGAATTCAGCTTTTAAACGCGAACGGCAGTTTATTGCCGACGTGACGCATGAACTTAAGACACCCTTCGCTACCCAAAGAAGCGGTTTGGAAGTTGCCCTGCAGAAAGACCGTTCAAAAGATGAGTATAAAAAAGTCATCCACGAAGCAATCGTCGATAACCACCAGCTATCCGCAACTTTGCAGAATATTCTTGATTTAGCCTGGAGTGAGGCGGATCAGGTCAAATCTCCAAAAAAGACGGTTAACTTAAGCGCCCTGGTCTTAGATATGAAAGAAATCGCCGTTAAAATGGCTGATGCTAAACATATCCGGGTTAAACATCAGATTCAATCTGATATTTTTGTTTCAGGCCGGGAAGACAAACTGGGCCGGGCGATTCTTAATTGTCTGGATAATGCCGTTAAATATGGCCGGGATAACGGCCGGATATCGCTAAGCTTGACAAAACAGCGGGGAAAAGCCGTCCTGACCATACAGGATACCGGCATCGGTATTGCTGAAACTGACCTGCCCCATATTTTTGACCGGTTTTACCGCGGCTCGAAAACGCATGCACATCTTGGCTCTGGCTTAGGCTTGGCTATTTCCAAGTCCATCACCGATCTTTATCACGGAAAAATAAA
>MFJU01000019.1 GCA_001779315.1 Candidatus Gottesmanbacteria bacterium RIFCSPLOWO2_01_FULL_42_22
TTACATGTACAGATACCTGGTTGTCAATAGTCCAGATATTTTTCAGCTTCTCTTTAAAAAAAGTCGGGTCGAACACTGAAAAATCATATTTTTCAATAAGAAAAGAAAATGCAAAAATTTAAAAGAACAAGAACTTAAATGACCCATCCGGCGGTCTCAGTCTGATCGCTCAAACTGACCGGAATAGGCTACTAAAAATAGCGATTGAAAACTTCCTGGATCCATGAAAAATATAACATGATAGGAAATAAATTAAAAGAAGATATTGAAGATAAAAATAAGAGAGGAAACTTGGATTGTGAAACTTAACATATCGAAAATACACCCGATGGTGTAAGTAAACCCATCAGTTTTCAAGATTCTAATGTTTTTTGGTATAATACGGAAATTGGTGAATAGGAGGTGATTATTTTATGGCAGATGAAATTCCTGGTCCTACGCCTAAAGATGTCTGGAGAGAGTCTGCAACTCCAGATGCAAAAGCAAAAATTACTGCAGGAGTTGTGAAATATGCAATGTCAATGGGTCAATCCCCACAGCAAGCGGCTGATCTTATAGAAAGACTAGACGACGAAACTACTGATGCTCTTGGATTTTTATATAGTGGTGTTGCAGATGGAGCAACCGTCAAAGATGTCGGTAAAACTTTGAGACCTACTACCTAATTTCATTAACGCTAGTTTTGCTCGGGTGTTAGGCTTGGCCTCTAAATTTACTTATTAAAAGTCATGTCGATAGAATTTTAATTACTAGTCTCGAAGTAGAAATTATTGGTTGAGAAGATGGTAAACAATAGTGATGTAAAGAAATACCTTAAAAACAATTTTGTCTAAATACTTTTCGCCCCGACTCAGTCGGGGTGACCGCTCGGGAAAAAAATAAAAAAGCGAGGCCGACCGCGTGCCGCCTTAGCTTTACTCGGCCGCCGTAGCCACTTTGGCGAAGGAGGCACGGTGGAGCAAGGCCGAGCTAACAATTAGAAAAGGTTCGAAGTTTTGAATAAAGACACTGCAATTTGCCACCGTTCAAAAAACGGTCTCCTACAATTTTGAAAAAGAGAGCGTGCTGCTTCCTGCGCCAGCATACGTAAAAGCTGGCAGCTTTATACTAAAAGATGTATGATTTAAGTAAAGGAAAAATTATGAAAACTAAAATTTCGATGCCGGAATTATTTAAAAATCCACGTTATCGGGGAAAACATATTATTCTTGCCGCAGGCAAAATTTATACTGCAAAAACAGGTGAAGGCGTCGAGGAAATACTGAAAAAGTTAGAAAAAACTCATCCGAATATTACACCGGAAGTGGCCTATCTTCCGAAAGCCAGGTCATTAATTTTATGGATGTAAAATTTCCCTTTGAAGATAATGGAATTGGGAAATTTGGACGGATTTTCAGGCCGATAGCAAAAGTAACTCTCACGTCTCTTAAGGAGAATTTATCAGTGGATGTATGGATGATTGTTGATACAGGTGCCGATTATACTATTCTTCCTCGCCACTTCTCAAAAAAACTAAGAATATCTTTAGAAAGGGATTGTTTTAAGGATATAACTTATGGAGTAGGCGGCGAACAAATCATTTTTTTTCTAAAAAAACGGATTAAAGCATCAGTTGGCCATCTTAAAAGGAAAATTCCATTGGCTTTTTTAGACAGCAATGAAGTTCCCGCTCTTCTCGGCCGTCTGGGTTTTTTGGAAACTTTTAATACTGAATTTCTTAAAACCCACACCTTGATTTTTAAAGACTAATTTAATAGGACTTTTCTACTTATCCTTTTCTACTGCTCGTAAAAAAAATCTGTCTGCCGGCAGGCAGAAAAAAAGGTTCGAAGTTTTGAATAAAGACACTGCATTTTGAAGAGGGGAGTCTATCAGAGGCCGGCGAGTTTTTTCATTTTATTCCAGATAAATATCGTTCCGGGATTTGCGGCGGTCCCCGTGCCTCCGGGATCAAACCGCGGGAACAGATAAACTCCCTGACTGTCTTGGAGTACTGTCTGATGCCAGGCCGCATGGTAGAACCAGACATTTCTATACGGTTTTAAAAATAGGGTGGCATTCACCGCATCTTTGATACAATGACATTATGAGAATTTCCTTTATAGGATTATCAAGCTTTCTGATAGAAAATAATCAAGGCTATCGAATCCTTATCGATCCGTTTAACAATGCGCCCGAATGGTCATTAGGTGTGTCTTTTCCTGACGAATTTGAAGATAAGCCGTTTGGAGCAAATTTGGTATTGATGTCAGAGCCTGATGCCGACCATGCTTACGCACCAGGTGGATGGTTACAGGAGGCCCCACCTACAAAACCAGACAGTAATCCTTTTCCAAATTTAAATCTGCGGGGAACGGTTATTTATGAATTTAATGGTGATTTGAATATTGCCTGGCATTATTCTGTTGACGGGATTCGCCTGGCTCATTTTGCCGATAATGCATATCTTCTGACACAAGAACAACTTCAAGAGATGGGTAAGCCCGATATTATTTTTATCTCTCCGCCAAAAGAACCATGGAATGAAAACTCGATTGTAGCAATAAGAAAAAACATACAAGCGCTTTCTCCTAAAATTGTCATCTGGTCACATCATATTGTGCCAAAGGGGATGCCAGAGTCAGATAATCCGGAAGATTTAAGAAATTTTTTTAGAATATTTTTCAAGGATAATGCCGCCACAAATAAAGCGTATAAAGGTGAGGATAGTTTTATTGAACTTTGTTATATATTAGAAAATGCAATAGCTCTCAATAAAGAATACTCAGGTATCGTTCTTAACGATACATTTCTGACAGTTGAATCGGAGTTGTTAACACAATCTTCAAATAATCCCAAAGCGATACTTTTCAGAAGCATGCTCGCTAAACCCAAAAATTGAATCTTTGATGTAAGCAATATCAGGTAATAAAAATAAATAATTAATGTTTGTTTATGAAGGAATTTTTCCTGCCTTATCTTTTTTTTCGCGTCACAAACAAAAGGACAAATTTCCAAAGTTCAAGTTGAATGGATATTTATGGAGCCTTAGGGATTACTAAAGCTCAAACTGCAGGAAAATCACTCCCGGAATAGCCATTCGGCCTAACTTGTTATTAGAAGCAGCATCCCGGCCAGTCCCAATATCATTCCCCTCAGCTTCTGTTTGGTAAAAAGATCCTTTTCATGATAAAAAATCCAGCCCGTAATCATGGTCAGTATGACCAGTGATAATTGTTGCAGCGGGTAAAATTTCGCCACCGGCATAAGCAGCAGTCCTTTATAAAAGGCAACTGCGGCAATGGCTGATACCAGTGCATTAATGAAGGTAAAGGCCAGCATTTTTTTCCCGATTGAAAGTTTTTCTTTTCCAATAAAAATTAAAACAAGATATAGGGGTATCATGGTATTGGCTTGGTTTATAAAAATTTCAGTTGGTGTGAGCTTGTGAATAAAAGAAATGGAGGCAAACGAGCCGATCCCTAAAAAAAGAATAGTGCCGGCAATATAGTATAACCATTTCTTCTCCAGCCTTTCTTCTTTTTTGTTTTTTTGATGCAAAAGGAACCAGAGTGCCAGAAAAGCCAGGATAGTGCCTGAAACGACTTTTATGCCGCTAAATGTCCGGATATCAAAATATTTAGATTCTCCCAAAAAGACGGCGGATAATAATATCGTAACCAATATCGAATAAGACTGAAATAGAATTGACTGGGTGAGGGATATCCTTAAAGCGGCAAAGTAAAAAGAAAATCCGGCCACGATTAAAATTCCGCAGAGAGAAGCATACAGATCATACCGGGGTAGCGTTTGGCTGGTAAATACCCATGAAACGTAAAAAAATACCTGCGCAAACAGGGTGATATAAAAGAGTCCGGCGAAAAGACTTACGGTGTTGCTTATTTTCTTGTTCAATAATTCCCGTATTGTCCCTGCGGCCAGATTAATATAGAGAAGTAATTGCCACGACATATAGCTAGTCTATCAAATTCAGGCAGCCGCTTCATGGCACATCGATGTCTTATAAATTCTTTGCCACCCATGTTGACAAATCCCATATTTAGTATTAATATTAGGAATATGATCCCAAGATTAATTGAAGATTTAGTATTCTCGAGCCTAACTTCGTTTCAAAAGATAATTCTGGTATTAGGAGCAAGACAGGTAGGAAAAACCACCCTGGTTTGCGATATTGGTAAAAAACTAGAAGGGGAGAATAAAAAAGTATTGTATCTAAACTGCGATCTTTCCGAAGATATTGCTGCAATAAATACTACTTCCAAAGCTGTCTTAGAAAGACTATTAGTGTTGTCTAATATAGACGTTTTACTTATCGATGAGGCGCAAAGGATAGATAATCCGGGCCTAACATTAAAAATTATTCATGATAACTTTCCCCAGATCAGAGTTTTAGCTACCGGTTCTTCATCTTTTGATCTCAAAAACAAACTGAGTGATCCGCTAACCGGTAGATATATTGATTTCACTCTCTATCCACTCTCATTCACGGAGGTTTTAAGAGCAAACGACCCTTCGCCAAACGAGATCCTCCTGAAAAATCAAGCTGATGAGCTTTTACCTCAAATAATGCTCTATGGTTTATACCCGGAAGTTTATTTGGAAAGTGATCCGGGACAAAAACAAATTTTATTGGATAAAATTCTTGAAAGCTATTTATATAAAGATATACTGACTTTCCAAAGGGTCAAGAACTCACAAGCGATTAAAAATTTATCAAAAGCCTTGGCTTACCAAATTGGGTCAGAAGTCAACGAGAACGAGCTTTCCAATAGACTAAAAATTGATCGTAAAACAGTTGTAAACTACTTAGACGTTCTGGAGAAAGCTTATGTAATTATGAGCTTGCACCCATACTCAAAAAATCCCAGAAGAGAGATTGGCGGTCATTACAAAATATATTTCGTAGACTTAGGTATTAGAAATGCTTTAATTGGCGATTTCAATCCGCTTGATATAAGAACAGATGCAGGATCTTTATGGGAAAATTTTCTCTTTATTGAAAGAATGAAGTTGTTTGCCAATTCAGGAAAAAGTGTGACATCCAATTTTTGGAGAAACTATGGAGGTGCAGAAGTAGATTATTTAGAAAAAGCCACCAATCAGGGACTTAAGGCTTTCGAATTTAAATATGGTGCGGGTATTTTGAGCCGAGGTGCAGGTTCGTTTACAAGGGACTATGGAGCAGAAGTTAAGCTGATTAGTCAAGATAATTATTTGAACTTCATAACCAATTGATTTCCGCTTAATGAGCTTATTTTTTTCCGGCCTCAGGAATAAAGTTGATCGTAAGTGTCAAAAGCCACAAAATAGATGATCGCTATATTAGTGGATTACTGGGGTTTTTTGTAAATTCCTCGATTGCTTTTTTAAAACTTTTTCAAATAATCACTTTCTGTTTCAAGCTGAGGTATAATTTTAGGATATGATAAGAGAGTTAGAATCAGGAACAGGAATTGAAAAGCGATAACTTTTTATGAGCTTATTTTTCTTTCTGGCTGCGTTTACGGCCGAAGTGATCGGCACCATGGCCGGTTTCGGTTCTTCCACAATCTTTCTGCCTCTGGCACTTTTATTCGTTGATTTTAAGGTTGCGCTGGTTCTGGTCGCTTTTTTACACATCTTCGGCAATCTTGGCCGGATCAGTTTTTTCCGGCACGGTTTGGATAAGAAGTTATTATTAAAGTTTGGCCTGCCGAGCGTTTTATTAACACTGTCGGGAGCAATGCTGGTTCCTTATCTGCCGCAATCAGTCCTGAAAGCCGTTTTAGGAGTCTTTCTGGTTCTTTATGCCTCTTATTCTCTTTGGCAGGAAAACTTTGCCGTGCCCGCCTCAACCGCCAATGCTGTTATTGGCGGCGCTCTTTCAGGCTTTCTGGCCGGGCTGATCGGGACCGGAGGAGCTTTGCGGGGGGCCTTTTTAAGCGGTTTTCGGCTGCCCAAAGAAAAATATATCGCCACAGCAGCCTCAATTGCCCTGGCGGTAGATGCCACCCGGATTCCAGTTTATCTGAAAGAAGGTTTTCTAAAAAAAGAATATTACTGGTATCTGCCGGTTCTTTTTATCATTGCCTTTACCGGATCATACATCGGGAAGGCGATTGTAAAGAGAATTCCTCAAAAACTATTCAGAAAATTTGTTCTTTTTGCCATACTTTTGATCGGATTAAAGTTTATAAGTGACAGGTTTATTTAAAACGGAGTTTCAATAGATCTGGTTATGTGTACCGATATCCAAAAAAACAATTTTTCCCGTTACTTCCTTAAAATAAATTATTCGGATATCTCCTGTTATGGAAAATGATCGTAAATCTTTTTTTGTGCCTATTAATGCATGATCTCTCAACAGGGGATGCCGTGGATTTCTAATAAACTGCTTGATTCTTGTTTCAAATCTTTCTTTAAGTGATCGGTGATTTTTTATTCTTTTTTCGAAGTTTCTTCGAAATGTCCTGCTGTAGCTTATTTTTATGGCCATAAAGTTGACTGATTAATTCACTGCCGTTTTTTGCAGTGTAGAGTTTTTCTTCTCCGGCGTCAATCTTATTTAACATTTCATTATATCTTTTTACTGCCTTAGATGATAGTTTGATCGGTTTTTCTTCAAAGACAATTGACAGCTTGCCTGAAGCTAAATTCACAAGAAATATCCTGATAGTTTCCTGGAGCGAAGAGAAACCCAAACCTTCAGCCGCGACTGCTGCTTTATCGCGTAAATCCCTGGCGACAGGTACCTGAATTATTGTTTTATTCATAATGTTTTGATAATGTTTTAATAAAGTCTAGCATATCTAGTCCGGGGATTCCAGTTCGACCTGGATGTGGCCGATTGTGGGGACTTCTTTTCTCACGCGGCTTTTGATTTTATCCGTTAATATTTCCAGCTCATCGGTCGTTAACCTGTCTTTCATATGGACTTCCAGATTGACGAGAAGCTTGCCTACGCCGATTTGCATGGTTTTGAGGTCCAATACTTCCAAAACCTGGGGGACCGTCAGGGCTGCATCACGGATTTGCTGCTCGATTTCCGGACTGGCGCTTTTGCCGATCAGAAAATCTTTAACCCCTAAAACCAGGAAAAATGCCAGGACAGAAAGGACAATGCCCATGGACATGGCGCCTATGCCGTCAAAGCGCATCTCTCCGGTTACCTGGTACAAAATCAGGGCGGAAAGACCGATGAAGGCAGCCGAGGTGCCCATAAAATCCAGGACGAAAGTATTTTTGGATTCAACCAAAGAGGACTGCAGGAAAATATTCAGGATGCGTTTAGGATCGCGCCGTCCCAGCAGTCTGCGGAAACTCAAGGAAAAGGCATAGCCGTTGGTGATGGTGGCGAAGATCAGTCCGCCATAGGCCAAATAGATATTGTGTACCGCTTCAGGTTTGATAAACCTTTGCCAGCCGAAGTATAAGGAAAAACCGGCAGCGACTGTAAACATGACCAGGGCAGAAAGAAGCGTCCAAAAATAAATTTCCTTGCCCTGTCCGAAGGGATGTTTTTTATCGGCAGGCGGGCGGGATCTTTTAAGCCCAATCAGGAGCATGCCGGCGGCGATCAGATCAGCCCCTCCCTGGAGAAGCTCGGAGAGCATGACCACACTGCCTGTTGCCAGCATGACAATGAGGTTTAAGATGACATCGAGGATATCGACAATAAAAGAGGTCCAAACTACGCGGTGTGCGGAAACTTGCATTTTTTATATTCTATCAGAATCGTATTGTTTTGTTTGAAATCTTACATTAATCTGAGGTAATATTGGAATTTGATGAATCTGCTTATAGGCTTACTTCTTTATGAATCTCTTTTTTAATCTGGATTAGACAGGTCATCATGGTTCCGGTGACCGACATAGACGAAGTTTTTGTACTGCATTTTCTTGCTTTAAAAGGATAAGAGGTAGTCTTTCGGATAAGCCTCAAAAAATTATTTTTCTTTATTTTGAATTTGTCCGCCTTCTTTATCGGATTTCCACACCCGGATTTTTTCAAGTAAACCTGCGTATGCTTCATCTGACCCATTATTTTCAAAGATATCATTTACAAAAGAGAAAGTATTTTCCTTTAAATCATCTAGTCTTTCCTCGGGTACAAGCTGGGTGCTCTCCTGGACAGGGAATCCAAGCAGAGATAAAAAGTCAGACCTGCCGATTCCTCTCATTTCCTCTGGATATCTACTTCTAAGGGCGATGTCCAATAACGCGGCGTATGTTTCAGTACTTGAATCCCAGATATGAATTTGTTGTCTGTATTTTTCGGGAATTTGTTTTAACATTTCAGGGTATAGGTTACCGGTTAAGATAATGATTGTTTCTTCAAATCCTTGTTTTTCTATCAGTTGGGGAGCAATTGTTGTTCCTTGGGATTGTTCAGGATGGTATGTGCCTTGTCTCAGGACAACGGTTGAAATTTCCGGGTGTTGAGCTAAATATGGCGAAACTTCGTGGTTCTTATTTAAAGGAATGACATTCAACCCCATGCTGTTTAATATTTCAACTGCTGTACCACGAAAAGAATCAGAATAGTCGGCAAATAGAACATTTGGCTTGACCTGTCCATCTAAATCCATGCCGGCATCCTAACATAAAAGCTATAGTTTGTCTAATTTTTCGGATCTGTTGGATTACCTGATGAACTTGAAGCTGGTGACGGCTTCATCGAAGGTAGTGCCAAATCCAGCCACGATAATATCCCAATTTTTGCTCGGATGTCTGACGATAACTTCGTCGCGGGGGCTGCCGTCTTTGGAAGAGACGTCATGGTAGAGTTTGCCCTCTACAGAATCAATGACAATATCTTTAATCCTATTAGGTAAAAGAGGGGGCTTGGGTATTTCTTCCTGGCAGGTAGCCACTATGCCGGAGGAGGGATCGTTAGGATCGGTTATGATGGTTGAGGTCCCGTTGACCGTCTGCTGGTTTAGAAAAGTTGAGGCAAAGGTTAGGGTAAAACCGCAGGCGCGGTCGGTATAGACGGATTGGTTGGCACCGACGGAAATTTTATCACCGGAAATGACTGTCTGGGTGGGAGTAGGCGTAAGTGTTTGGGTCGGGGAGGGCTGCCGGGTAATTGGTGTCGGTGTGGGCAGATTTAGGCTTAAATATTGTTTAACACCTAGATTTTTGCCGATGTTGATGCCGAAAAGCAGAGAAGCCACTACGATCAGGAAGATTATGAAAAAAAGCGTATTTTTGGGCATGGACCTTAATCCAGTTTTTCCGACTCTTTGTGATCAGTATGCTTTTTGCAGGTCCGACAGTATTTTTTCAGTACAATTTTTTCCTGTTCGTTCAGCTTGTTTTTATTCGTGATATAATTCTGGCTCTTGCAGGTTTGGCAGACCAGGGATATCAGAATTCGCTGTTCTTTCTTAGCCATACCGGCATTATAGCTTATGAGAGATATTAGGAGCAATAGTATGAATGAGAGAAAACAGGTTTATCTGATTGGACATGTTTCCCAGGATTTGATTGACGGTTCAAATATACCTGTCATGGGCGGAGCCGTGGCATATATGGCCAGAGTTTTTAAAATTATGGGTTGGGATGCCCGTATAATCACCAAACTACCCTCAAACCACCAATTTCTGAAAGAACTCAATGATTTGGGAATCATAGTGCATAATTTGCCTATTTCTGACGATAACAAAAAAGTGTCTATGACCACTTTTGAAATTAATAACTGGGGTGAAGAGCGTGATATCTTTTTAAGGGACAAACAGGAGGACATTTCGGTTGATGAGATCAGGAAATTTTCCGCGAACATTTCCCGGGATGCCCTTATTGTAGTTGCCCCGGTGATGGATGAAGTTGACATAAATATTCTGCCCTTTTTGCGCTCAGAAGGACTTTATAGCGTCCTTTGTCCTCAGGGTGTTTTTAGAAGAACCCGGGAAAACGGATTAATTTACCACCAGCGATATTCAGATTTGGCATGGATTTTAAATTATGCCAATATGGCCATTTTCAGCCGCGAAGATATGGATTTTTATGACAGGGAAAGCCAGGATAAATATATTAAAGAATTAGCTAGAATTAAACCTGTTTTTGTGACTGACGGAAGCA
The DNA here is from genome assembly GCA_001779315.1 of Candidatus Gottesmanbacteria bacterium RIFCSPLOWO2_01_FULL_42_22. Classification (GTDB taxonomy): domain Bacteria; phylum Patescibacteriota; class Microgenomatia; order 2-02-FULL-39-11; family 2-02-FULL-39-11; genus GWA2-43-14. Next base: position 10,062 of record MFJU01000019.1, read on the forward strand.
ACGGTTCAGAATTTTTCTATCAAGATGAACGGATAACTGTCAGAGCCTTATCTCTTAAGGAAGGGGAACGGAGAAAGTTTATCGGTGCCGGGGATGTATTTGCCGCCGCCCTGTTGCATTCCATGATGAGAGGAAAACCACTTGTGTTGGATATGGAATTTGCCTCCGCTTATACAACACAGAAAATTGGAATTAACAACGGCAAAGAAGGCATATCGGGACTGCCGACAATAGAAGAATTCGAGGATTTTGTCAGAAACGACCAGGAAAGGATTGTGGATTATGCAATGCTGCTTCTGCCTTATGTCTTGGGCAGAGAAGCACATTACGAACCATCAGATTTTTCTTTCAGAAGGATAGAGACTTAAAAAATATTGAGCCAATAAACTATAAGGCTCGAATTTATTTTACTAAAAATCCCTAGAAATTAAAATGATCTTGATTTTAATTAGCCCGAGTGGTATAAATGCCCAGTAAGTTTATATATGGCGCTTCATGAACAAGTAAGTCAAGCGCCTGCCCCTCAAGAACAACGTCAATCTGGACCTCAGTTAACATGGGATTTATCACCTCTCTTTGACGGTGACAATGATCCTAGAATAGCAATTGAACGAGGCGAAATAGAAGCAGCTTCTCAAGATTTCATTGGCAAATGGGGAGGGGACCGGACAGATTATCTACGAGATCCCGACCTGCTTAGGCAAGCGTTGGACGATTATGCTGGATTTTTAAGTAAATCCGGAAACGGCGGTGGGAGCGCCCAGTACTATTTCCAATTAAGAGCGGCGCAAAATCAATCTGATCCTGATATAAAAGCTAAAAAAGATATGATTGATGATTTTGCTATTGGAATACAAGATAGCATGCGGTTTTTCCGTATAAATATAGCTCAAATTCCGCTCGAGATACAACAAGAGTTGATTGCTTCTCCGGCTCTTCAAGAATATCAACATTGGTTAGGAGGTAGGTGGGCTGAGGTAAGCCATCTGCTTTCAGAAGGAGAAGAAAACATCTTAGCAAGATTAGAACTAGGAGCGTATGAAGATTGGATGAGTATGACTTCAAAATTATTATCCAGAAAAACACCAATAACACTTGATGCTGATGGAAGGAGAAGAAAGAAACCGTTTACGAGTCTTGGTGGAGTGATGAGAAGTCCTGATAAAGCAGTACGGGATGATGCTGCAAGAGCATTTAATCAAGTCGTTGAAATTAATTCAGATGTAGCTGAACACGAACTCAATGCCATACTTCGACATAGAAAAGACATAGATCATTTCCGAAACTTTGATCGTCCTGATGCCCAACGTCATCTTCAGGATGATGTGGATTCTACAGTTGTCGACGCTTTAGTAGCAGCTGTGACCAAACGGTTCGATATCGCAAAGAGATTTTACCAACTCAAGGCTAAACTGCTCGGAGTTCCGCAACTTGAATATCATGAACGCAATGTTGAAATGATTTTTGGGGGTAAAGGTAGAACTTATACATATGAAGAGGCTGTGGATTTAGTTCATTCCGTGATGGGAGAGCTAGATCCAGAATTTGGGGAAATATTTACTCGATTTGTACAAAACAGACAACTGGATGTTTTCCCCCGCCAGGGTAAAACCGGAGGTGCATTTTGTGCTTATGACAGACTTACAACACCTACCTATATACTTCTTAATCACACTGGAATATTGAATGATGTTACAACTTTAGCCCATGAGTCCGGACATGGCATAAACAATGAGTTAATGAGAAATAGACAAAATGAACTTAATTTTGCCACCTCGACAGCAACTGCTGAAGTTGCTAGTACGTTCATGGAAGATTTTGTTTTACAGAGGTTACTTGATGGAGTAGATGATAGACAGCGCATGGAGATTCTGATGGAAAAACTTAATGATGAGATAGGTGCAATTCCCAGACAGGTTGCGTGTTATCGGTTTGAACAAGCGTTGCATGGAAAGTATCGTGAGAAAGGATATCTTTCAAAATCTGAGATAGGAGCTTTATTTCAAGAACATATGGCTGCATATATGGGGGATGCCGTTGAACAGTCGAAAGGATCGGAAAATTGGTGGGTTGCATGGCCTCACATCCGCTACTACTTTTATGTTTCTACATATGCAAGTGGTTTGCTAATTTCAAAATCACTCCAACGGATGGTCAAGCAGGATCCTGGACGAATTGCCGATGTAAAGGAATTTTTATCAGCCGGAACTTCAGAGTCACCGCAAGATATATTTGCACGGCTTGGTATCGACATTTCCGATCCCAAATTTTGGGATCAGGGTCTTGATGAAATTGAAGCAGAAATGGCAGAAGTTGAAGCTCTTGCCAGAAAACTTGGAAAGATTGATAACATAGAGCCTATTTGAAAAATCTTTTACTGCAATTTTCCTCATTTAGCAATAAGGATAAGGTTCAGCCAGTTGATTATCGACTAATAATCAACTATAATACGACTGATGTTTTCACCTGCTTATACCATTACCGATAAACTTCTGGGAAATATAAAAAGAATCGGAATACTTGTTGTTGAACTCAATCATCAACATTATCCAAACACGGTTTTGCTGGAGTTTGAACAAGATGCCAGAGCAATTTCTAGCCATGCGTCAACAAGTATAGAAGGGAATCCCTTGCCGCTCACTGATGTAAAAAAGATTCTTCGGTCAAAACCGGCAAACATCCGCAAAAGCGAACAGGAGGTAATCAATTATAATCATGCCTTAACATACCTAAATGACCGACTCAACAAAAGCGCAATTATTCTTACACTCAATTTTATTCTTTCCATCCAAAAACAAGTTACTGTAAAGCTAATTCCACGATCGAATATTGGGAAATTACGCGTACAGCCGGTATTTGTCAATAATCCCAGGACAGGGAAGACCGTATACTTACCGCCAGATGCAAAAGATGTAACTAATCTCATAAGTGAATTAATTACCTTTATTAACGTTAATAAGGGAATTATTGATCCTCTGATTCTAGCCGGTATTTTTCACCAACAGTTTGTCGTAATACATCCCTTTATGGATGGAAATGGAAGAACTGCCAGGCTTGTTACAAAAGCGTTACTTACCGATATGAGTCTTGACACTTTTAATCTTTTCTCATTTGAAAATTATTACAACAAAAATGTTACTAACTATTTTACTTATGTAGGAGTTCAGGGAAATTATTACGATATCTATAAAACCATAGATTTCACCTCTTGGCTCGAGTATTTTACCCAAGGGTTAATCGACGAGTTCTTGCGTGTGCAAAAAGAACTCGCTCTAAAAACAATCTCTCCCAAGACTATATTACAACCGTACCATGAAAAGATTCTCGGATTTATCAAAGAAAAAGGATACGTCACCGACCGCGATTATGCAAAAATAACCGATCGTGCCAAGGCAACCCGTACTCTCGATTTTGCCAGGTTAATAGAATTAAATCTCATTAAACGCTACGGGATGGGTCGCGGCACGTATTATAAATTGGTCTAAGAAAAAATTTGAGCCTGGAGGGGGAATCGGACCCCCGACCTAGTACTTACCAAGTACTCGTTCTACCACTGAACCATCCAGGCGGATAGGCCTTATTCTACTAAATCCGAATTGAAGTCTCAATGATATTAGCTTTTTAAACTGATATTTCATCAAATCCGGCAACTGTTTTAAATTTACTTGCGGAAATAGCTTTTTTATGGCGGTTAATCCAGATGAGTTCATCCATACCTATCTTTTCAGCCGGTTCGAGATCGTTTTTGGGCGAATCACCGATCATAACGGAATAAAAAATACCGGGATTGTCTTTTTTGGCTTTGGCCAAAGCCTGCCTGAATACCCACGGATCGGGTTTGTCATAAGGATCGCCGAGGAAAATATTTTCTTCGGGAATATCCAGCCCTGTCAGCTTTTTCAGTCGTTTAAGTTTGAGGTTTCTTGAATATTCGGGAACATATTCAAAGAGTTTTTTCTCGTCATTATATTTCAGACGGCAGTCGGAGGAGGAGATAAGATAAAAAGGGATTTTACGGGTAATTAGTTTATGCAAAAACCTTTTTGCGTCGCGATAGAATGGGGTATGTCCGCCGATAGATTTCCACAAATTTTCAGCGCAGGTTGCTGTTTGCTGTGAATTTAACTTAACACCGGATTTTTCCGCGGCGATAAAAATGAAACATTCCCGGCTCCATTTTTTGACTTGTCCCCATTTTGTAATTATTTCCGCCTGCAACTCATAAACTCTGCTTAAATATTTTTCCAGTTCTTCCTGTTGAGGTGCCGAAAGCTGTTTTTCCTGATGCAGATCGTAAAGCCGATGGAAGGATTTTTCAAATTCCGCCGTAATTTTTTCCGGGTGGGGGATATTCAGCCTCTCAAGTGCAGATCGAAGCACCCTCAACTCTTCCTTTCCCAACCGCGAGGTCTCTATGAGGCAATCATCAATGTCCAGGAAAAAGATCTGCAGCATAAAGCCAATTATAGCAATATTATCTTCTTGAATTATTCGATAATCTTCTTTATTATTTTAAAATACTGACCAAGATGAATACCGCAGATCTAGCTTACCAGCCTAAAAAAAAGATTCTGGTTGTCGAGGATGATACCAATATCCGTGATCTATATACGGGCTTATTGACCGACGAGGGCTATGAAGTCGATTCAGCTGTCAACGGTGAGGAAGGCTACAATAAAATTATAAATAAAATCTATGATCTTATTCTCCTTGACCTGTTGCTTCCGAAGATGACCGGAATAGACCTGTTGATGAAATTGGAGGAAGAATATTATGATTATAAACAAAAGCAGAAGTTCGTCGTTTTAACCAATCTTGACCAGGACCCGATCATCGGTAAAGCCATTACGCTCGGAGCCCGCGGCTATATTATCAAGACCAGCCTCACTCCTGACAAACTTCTCGAAGAGATTAAATCCTATCTCGATTAGATTATTTTTTTAAAAAATCTTTCTATATCTGGCCATAATTACCGTTTTATATTTTAGCTTATTTTATTTATTAGATTTGACAAGGCCTAGAGTAATAGATATCATTTTTATATGAAAATATATGTCGTTACCGCAGTCGGTAAGGGCCTGACCCGGTTATCCGCCTTTGACCGGGCACTGCAGAGAATGGGAGTCCATAATTATAATTTGATTCTACTCTCCTCGATTGTACCTCCCCAGTGTGAAGTAATTCCTGTCCATAAATACAATGCACCTGAGGGTGAATACGGACACCGCTTATATGTTGTCAAAGCCGATATCCGTTCATCGGAACGGGGACAGTTTATTGCTGCTGGACTCGGTTGGTATCAGAGGAAAGACGGCCGGGGCGTCTTCGTCGAACACACGGTCCTGGGATATGACAAAAAGACCGTTGTGGTAGAAATCTCCCGGAAAATCGAAGATTCAGTCCATGACTTATGTGTTTTCCGTCACATTCATTTCAATCCTAAAAAAGTTAAAAAAGCCATTGCCGTCACCGGTGTTGAAGACAAACCGGCTTGCGCTTTAGCGGTAGCAGTATATCAGGCAGAAGGCTGGCGTCCATAAACGTATGTGGTTGATTTATGCTTTATTGACTGCCTGCCTCTGGGGTACAGGCCAGCTTTTCCTCAAAAAAGGCTACGCGAAAATCTCACCACTTTGGACAGCAGTCATTGATTTGCCGATTTACCTTCTGATATTTGTCCCTTTTTCCTTAGTAAAAGGAGCAAGTTTTGATATAAACCCGGAGGACTTGATACTGATTTTTATTGTGGCTACTTTGACAGTGGCTTATTATTACGGCCTGGCCAAAGGACAATTGGCCGTTTCCGGAACTCTAATTGCAGCCTATCCTATTGTGACCGTTGTCGCCTCAATTATGTTTTTAGGTGAGTATATTTCCCCGTTACAAATATTGGCCGTCGGAAGTGTTATCGTCGGGACAGTTCTGATCAGCCTGAATGATAAATTCAGGCTCGGCAAAAATAAAAGCTTGATCATTTGGCCGATTGCCACGGCTTTTATTTTAGGCATCTCTGATTTTGTGGCCAAAATCGCCCTCAACGGCGTCAGTGTAGATACTTACAATCTGTGGCTGCCGTTGGTCAGCATCGTCAGCGTTTCTATTTTCTGGAGCCTTGACCGTAAAGGACGTCGCTGGCAAAAGGAAAAAAACTCCTCTTCTTTATGGCAGACGCTGATCGGCGTAACCATGATCTCACTCGGTTTTCTCTTTTTCAATTTTGCCCTGTCTCTCGAGAAAGCTTCTCTGGTGACGCCTGTATCCTCAATTTATGCCGTCCTGACGGTCATCCTGTCATTTCTTTTCCTGAAGGAAAAAATAAGCCGAATTCAAAGGTGGGGGATTTTATTTACCTTGGCGGGGATATTTCTTATTGGAGGTTGAAATGATATATTTTTTTAGAAAGCGGACCGGATTATAAGCCCTTTTGGCTCTTCTTAATCCTTCCAGACCAAGATCCTGTTCATAATTGATAAATCTGACACCCTTTTCCTTTAAATAGCCGGCGGTTAAATACTTAAGGTACTGATATATTCCTACAAAAGCAGTATCCGCTTTTTCAAAGTGAATCATGCTGTGATTATACTGGACAATTTCTTCAATTGAAAAAGCAATCAGTTTGTCCGAGACGTAAATTCCGATTGCGTGCAAAGCGAATTTATGGGAAGATTCAAGCAGTCTCCGGAGTGCCAATAGTTCATTTTCAGTTTCCCGGCGGGATTTTCCCATCTGCTTTTCCCAATGGAAGAATAGGTTTTCAATTTCCTTTTTTACCCCCAGACTGTTCAGATCAAGCTCGGTGATGAGATGTTTGCGGTGTGATTTTTTGAACCTGTTGACGAAATTTCTTCTGCCCCGGAATTTATGGCCTTTCATTTCAATTAGATCATCCACGGAAAGTATGTAATCAAAGTTATCCATGTCTTCTTCTATCAGATATTTGGACTTGAGATTTATCTCGTCGAGGATGTTGTGCTCCGGAATCAGTTTGAGGACAGGCAAAACTTTTTGTTTTTTGGCTGATTCCAGGAGCGAATCTATGGTTTGTGTTAGTTTTTTATTGCCGATAAATGAAAGAAAAAATTCATTAGAGAGGTAATCCTGGAACTTAATGACTAAATTATCATTTAAATTCGAAAGCGCGATTTTTTCCTGGGTGTTATAGCTCCACAAGCTGACAAAATTATAATCGGAATAGGGAGGCTGGTTTTTAATAAATGATTCAACTACCTCTTTATCGTTCAGTTCCAGTTTCTTAAATTCCGGAAAGGGAGGTATTTTATTATGTCTACTTGACATTGTTTCTTTACTGGCTTTTACTATAATTATGAAGGATACTATAAAAAAAGAATTTTCCGCAAGGTTGGCCATTGTTTTATTCGGCCTTTTAACTTTTTGGTGGTTAATACTTTTAGCTTCAGGGCTTCGTGAAAATATCCATAATTATTTGTTCGGGGCAGTCTATGGACTGATGGCGCTCGTCGGCGGTCTCACCGGCTTATCCATCTCAAAAACCTGGGGCGGGGCCAAAAGTTCAGTCGGCAGGGCGATTTTGTTTCTTGCTCTGGGCCTTCTGGCTGCAGAATGCGGCCAGCTGGTCTTCAGTTTTTACAATATTTTTTTGGGAGTGGAAATTCCCTATCCGTCTCTGGCTGATATCGGCTTTTTCGCCAATATCCCTTTATACACAATCGGCATTTATTATCTGGCTCAAATTTCCGGAGGTCTTATCACGCTGAGAAAACTGGCCAATAAAATCCAGGTTGTAATCATTCCCTTCCTCTTGCTCTTAATTTCCTATATTTTGTTTTTACAAGGGTACGAATATGACTGGTCGAATCCGCTTAAAATTTTTCTTGATTTTGGCTACCCCCTGGGCCAGGCTTTTTATGTCTCATTGGCCCTTTTGACTTTCACTTTAACCAGGGGCATTCTCGGAGGAGTCATGAAGAATAAAATCCTGTTTATCCTTTTTGCTTTTTTTGCCCAGTATCTGGCCGATTACAATTTTCTCTTTCAAAACAGCCGGGGAACCTGGTACAACGGAGGTTATGGAGATTATTTGTATCTGCTTGCCTATTTTCTGATGTCTATTGGCATAATTCAGCTGAAGACGATTCATACGCAGCTGAGCAAGGGATAAGAAAATCATAAATAAAGAAGATGGAAATTTATTCTCAGGTTGTAAACCAGATCATTAATTCGCAAAAGACCATCATCGGTCCGATAGCTGTTGATCAGGCGAAAAAAGTAACGGGAATAAAGATAATGGATGAAAATAAAATTCAGTTGGCCGGGGACGGTAAAAAGATTTTGGAAGAACTGGTGAAACAATATGCCAACATTTTCGGTCAGGCTTCGGTGGAGGTCTGTAAAGATGCCGTCAAAGAAATCCATCCGCCTGTTCCGGCAGAATATTTACCCCAAATTTTAGTCTAACTTCATGCCTAATACTGCTTTAGGTATTTTCAATAAACAGCATCTCGAAGGTCAGGGTTTGGCCCTGGATGATGAACTGGCCAAAGTCAACAAAGAAATATATGAACGCAACGTGGAGTTGGCTATAAAAAACCGGACTTTGCAGCTGATCCGTCAGATGTATGAGATTATGAATTCAACTTATGACGCGGAAGAAACAGCCAGGAAATTGATTGCTACTATTGTCTCGGAATTAAAATTGCCCAAAGGTTATATTATTCTGGTCGACAAAAAAAACAATCTGATCCGTTTTGTCTCGGAATTTCCGGCACCAGCAGCAGGTGATGAAATTTTTGCCATCGAAGACGGCAAGCTGATAATCTCCTTGAGCGAAAGCGACAATTTTTGTGTTGAAGCCATTCTCCAAAACCGGCGCCGCATGACGAACAGCCTTTATGATCTGTTCGTACCGATGCTGTCGGAAATTCGCGCGGCAAATTATCAAAAAAAATTGGGAGTCGAGACTTCGATTATTTATCCGTTAGCATTTAGCAGTGAGGTTTTCGGGGTTATGGTTTTAGCTTTGGACAAACATCTCGGTTTTCTCTCAAGTGCGGAAAAAGACGCTTTAAAAGAAATAACAAACGTGGTAGCAGTAGCCATTGAGCGTGCCCAAATATACAGTGATTTGCAAAGCGCCAATATCAGACTGGAGGCTCTGGATCAATTGAAGGATGAGTTTATTTCAATTGCCTCCCATGAGCTGCGGACACCGATGACGGCCATAAAATCATATGTCTGGATGGTTTTAAACCGCCACGCCGACACATTGACTCCCAAGACTCATGAATATTTGGACAGGGTCTATAAATCGACGGAAAGACTGATAAATCTGGTCAACGAAATGCTCAACGTTTCCCGGATCGAATCAGGCAGGGTTATGCTAAAGCCGGCCGAATTTGATTTAGTGGAGCTGGCTCAAGATATCAAACGTGAAGTTCAGGCAAAACTGGTCGAGAAGAATCAGACTCTGACGGTCGAAAATACCCAGCCAAAAATACCGGTTTATGCCGACCGGGAAAAAGTACAACAGGTCTTTGAGAATCTGGTCGGAAATTCGATCAAATATTCACCTGTGGACGGCAGGATCAGCATTGAAATGACCATAGAGAAGTCAATGGCCAAAGCGACGGTTGCCGATAACGGCAAAGGCATCAGCCCTGAAGATATGCCGAAACTTTTTAAAAAGTTCAGCCGGCTGGAAAGCTCAATGGCAGCCCTGCCGGAAGGCGGGACAGGCTTAGGTCTTTATATTAGCAGGCAATTTGTCGAATTATCCGGCGGCAAAATCTGGGCAGAATCGGAATTGGGTCAGGTTACCCGCTTTATTTTTACTCTGCCTTTGTATCAGTCTTTAGAAGCAAAGGCGGTTTAAGTCTGATGAAGATCTTGAAAATAAGAATAAAGCAGAGTATTCTTTTAAGGTAAAGACAAATACTTATGGATAACCAAGCGGCAAATCCGGCAAATAAACACAAAAAGATTCTGGTGGTCGAAGACGAACAATATTTGCGGGATTTGTATGTGGAACTGTTAACGGAGGAAGGTTATACCGTTGATTTTGCCGAAGACGGTCAGATCGGCTATCAGAAGATTCTTGACAATATCTATGACCTGGTTTTGCTGGATCTGATAATGCCCAGAATGCCCGGGATTACGCTTTTAAAGAAACTGGAAGAAGAGAACTATGACCAGAAGCAGAAACAGAAAATAGTGGTGCTGACCAATTTAGGACAGGAAAACGTGATTGCGGAGGCAATATCCATGGGAGTGCGCGGTTATATCATCAAAAGCGATGTCACTCCTGACAAGATCCTCTCTGAAGTCAAATACTACCTCGACCAGCCCTGACGATCCGGGAAAATCCAATTAGTTTTTCAAATATTTCTCAATATTTTCCAGATGGCCTTCATAATTTCTACTGCAATGGATTGATTTATTACGATCATGTATGTAGTATAAACAATCTGTTTGAGCGGGATAAACAACTGCTTTGATGGAAGCTAACGATGGATTGCTGATCGGTCCCGGCGGCAGTCCTTGAAAGAGGTAAGTATTGTATGGAGATTCTCTTTTATGGTCTGCCGGTTTTATCCTTGGCCACCAGTTGCCCGGTTGTCCCAGGATATATTGGGAAGTAGCGTCGATCTGCAGCTTCATGTCCGTGTTGAGACGGTTCCAAATAATACCGGCTATGATCGGTTTATCCTCATCCGATCCCGTTTCCCGTTCGATCAATGAAGCGATTTTTATAGCGGTGTCATTACGGACGTCCTGGGCCAGTAAATCTTTCTGGAGTTTTGCATCAAATTTATCATTGAAGTTATTGCTGATACGGTTGAGATGATCTTCGGGGGTGCCTGCGCTATCAAAGAGGTAAGTATCGGGAAACAGGTAGCCTTCTTCAGCCTGCTTAATGAATGATTGTGTTATAGATTGATCCCATTTGAAAGTTTTTGATAGTATTTCCGCCACCTGTTCTTTACGCAAACCGGGAGGCAATACCGCCCATTTCTGGTAAGGCTCATAAAGCAAAATCCAGGCTATTTGCGGCAGCCACATTTTTTTATTAATTTTATAAGCTCCCGGCTCAATTTTGGCAGGAATTTTTAAAAAATAAGAAATCAGTTTAAAGATAGCCTGATTTTTGACCAACTTTGCCTGTCCAACCCTTTCAAGGGTAGTAGACTGCTTTTCATTTAAGGGGACAACGAATCTGATTTCTTCGGAGGATAATGAGGCAGGTGAGATTAGATATGCAAAATATATCAAAATAAATAAAACCAGCAAACTGACAAAGCGGGTAAACATCATTTACCGTCTATTTTACCATCCTTCATAATTATTTCAGAAAATGATAAAATTACTAAACAGTTAAAATATACTTTTATGCCTTCATAGCTCAATGGCAGAGCGACGGTTTTGTAAACCGCTGATGACAGTTCGATTCTGTCTGAAGGCTCATAGGCTGAGGTACCGAAGTGGCCAAACGGGGCAGTCTGTAAAACTGCTGGCTCACGCCTTCCCAGGTTCGAATCCTGGCCTCAGCACATTGCGAGAGTGGAGTCGGTGGCGCTGGTTGCGCCGCCGTCCGCAGCCAGCGCAGTGGAGCCTCCTAATGGTGAAAATTCAAGACGTTTATAAATGAATTAAGAAGGAAAAGAAAAAGCGCGAAAATTTTAAAGAACTTAAATGGCCGCTTTGGTTGAACTCAACTCGGATTGCTCCAAATTGTCCAAAGCGGCCATTAAAAAAGCAATCCGCAAAAGTTGAGTTCACTATAAATATATCATCAAATAGTTAAAGCTACAATTGATGTAACCATATAAAAAAATATCAGCTTTGATTGTTGCATTGTAAAAAAAACTTATCTAAAATAAAAAATATGTCTGAACCATTAAGTCTTGCCGAACCAAAACTTAACTGGTGGCAACGAAATGTACTTGGAAAAGAATTTATCGATTTCCATAAAGAGCCATTAGCTTTAGTTGCTGACGGAGAAAATAATAAATATAAAAAATTATTAAAAGCTATTGGAAAACAAGAATTCACAGCTGATTCCAATTTTTTACAGGGCGCACTGGCACAACGAAAAACTTTATGCGAAGCGAGATTGCAAGCAGCTAAAGCTTCAAAAATTAATAAAGTGAGAGACGAACGCTATAATAGTGAAGCAGAACTCTGGTATACAGATATGGCTTTAGAAACTATACAAGGGCAACATAGAGACACTAGAGTATTTAAAGCCGTAACTAGATCAATTGTTGGAGAAGCAATTCAACTTGATCGAGAAGCTGTTATTACCAGAAAAGCTGAAATGGGCCAGGGAATAATAGGAGAAGTCAAGTTTGCACAAAGATTAGATAATTTAGTTAGTTTTGCAGACAACTTTTCTTTTCAACCCTCAACGACGTAAACTATCTCTTTCTAAAAGCAAGACTTTTCTTTGTGGTAATCTATAAAATAGATGCATTGCTCACCGCAGGTGAGAGAGCGCCAGCAGGCGCTTTAGCGCGCGCAAAAAAATAAGCGGAGGCGCGGCCAATCCGCGCCGGCCTGCCCGCCGTAGCTGAAAGCGAAGGCGGAAGCTAATGCGAGTCCCGATTTAATCCGGATGAGCTTACCTTTTTGAAATACGTTCGGATTTTAATATAAACAGAGCACAGAGGATTGACAGGCAGGAGGGTTCCTGACAAACTGGAATAAGGAATCAGAGTGAAAAGATTTCTTGCCTTTATTTTTATCTTTATTCTGGCGCTGCCTTTGACAGCGCTACCCATATCCGCCGAAAACACCAATCGCAAAAACCGCCAGTCCAAACACCTCATAGCCGTTTTCAAAGAACAGCCGACTGCTTTAAATCTGCTCCGTGTGACTGCCAAAAAAAGCAAAAGCAAGCTTATATACGGGCTTTCCGGGACCCGCGCCATGGTTTTTGAGGCAGAAGCGGCTGATATGGAGGCAGCTTTAAATGAACTGGCGGCCGATCCTGATTTGGAAACGGTTTATGAAGACCGCGAGTTGGATCTTCTATATATACCTAGCGATTTGACTTTTTCTAACACACCGGCTCCCGGCAAGCCGCATCTTCAGTGGAATATGTTTAATGCCAAATTTGCGGGAACAGGCAAAAGCGCCTGGGATGTCAGCCGCGGTTCAGCCAATACCCTCGTTGCGGTCATTGATTCCGGGGTTGATTCTTCTCATGAAGATTTAAGCGCTAAAATGAGTTCTTTAGTTGATTGTACGACTGCCTGTCATACCGTGCCTTCCATGTCAGTCAATCCCCAAAATCTGAATCAAAGCCACGGCACTCACGTAGCCGGTATTGTAGCTGCTGCCACCGATAACAAAAAAGGCGTTGCCGGTTCAGGATTTAATACCAATATGATGATTATCAAAATCATGGATTCGCAAGGGGCTATCCTGACCAGTTATTTTTCTAATGCCGTCAGGTATGCGGCAGACAGGGGAGTCAAGGTCATTAATTTAAGCCTCGGCTCTTTGGAAGGCAATTTGGACGGCCCTACAATTGCCGCTATAAACAGTGCAGTAGCTTACGCTTGGGGGAGGGGCACCGTCATTGTTGCCGCCGCCGGCAATTGCGGCAAGCCGGTCGGTTCGCACCAGGCAGGGGGAGATGCCTGCGATATATATGACAGCCGGGGAAATTTTGTCCGCCATGCCGCAAATGAAAAATATTATCCGGCCGCTTCGCCGAATGTCATCAGTGTAGCCGCTTTGGATATCAATTATCAGCTTGCCCCGTATTCCGAATACAATGAACCGGGTAAAACAGGCAACTGGATTTCGGTGGCTGCTCCGGGAGGCAATTTTTCTACCAACAGCGATAAGGAATTCGGCATCGGTTCTACCTGGCCGGGAAATCAATACTTTTATGACTTAGGTACTTCCATGGCCGCTCCGCATGTCTCCGGCTTGGCAGCTCTGATTTTTTCAGCAAAATCTGCGCTTACCAATACCCAGGTTAAATCATTTATCGAAACTTCAGCCATTGAATCGATAGTACCGGGAAAAACAAACTGGGGATCAATTGATGCTTTGGCAGCCTTGGAGGCTGTTTCCGGAGTAACGCCCTCGCTGACGCCAACTTCTCCAACATTTACGCCGTCTCCTACAGGTTCAATTAAAACACCGACACCTTCCAGAACACGGACGCCCACACCGTCATCCTCCTTCAAAAAAGGAGATGCCAACGGCGACGGACTGGTAGACGGGCAGGATTATACTATTTGGCGTCTTCACTACAATCAATATATATCAGGCAGCCGTAACGGTGATTTTGACGGCAACGGCAAAGTTGATGGGCAGGATTATGCTATTTGGTTGAATAATTACCACAAATAGTTCTTGCACTATTAATAAATTTTTACTAATCTGAATATAAGACTACAAATATGATCAGTTCTCTGCCGCGAAACAAACTGCTGGCCCTTTTTATTGTTTTAGGTTTGTTGGCTGTTTTGCCGATGGTCATTTATCTGGCCATGACCCGTCAGGATCTGCGGAATAGGGCAGCCGGCAGCGATGAGGTCGGCATCAGATTCTCTCCGACTAATATCTATAAAACGGAAGGAGAGACTTTCGACGTTTCCGTCAATACCTACAAAATAGCGGACAGAAGCATCAAAGCCAGCGGCGTCCAGGTCAAATTATCAGTCGATGACTCCTTCAGTATAAATTCAGCCAAGTGCAGCGAACCTTTTGACGGAGTGCCTTTTACAAAAATCGACGGTCAGTCAGTCACTGTCATCTGCGCCATCTCTCCGGCTAGCGACCCGGTAGATTTGACCGCCGATGATTTGCCTTTTGCTCAAATCAACCTGACTCTCAATACTCCTTCTCACGAAGGACCGCTGGAGATCATTATCGAAAGCACCCGGGTTACCGAAGCCGGAGTTGCCGGCCAGGCGCCGGATGTCTCCACAACCGGGGAGAATGCCACTTTTAAATTAGCCACAGCTGCCATCGGCGAAGCGCAAATTTTATTTGAACCGGCAGAAAGTGTCCTGCCGCCTGACCGGGATATGAAAATAATGTTAAATGCCGGCAGATTCCAGATCGCTTTCACCAGGATAGTCCTGAAGTTCAATCCCTCCAAACTTAATCTGGCCAGTGAGATAACGCCCAATCCTGCTCTTTCAAATATTGTCGAAAAAACATCCATGCAGCAGGCGAATTCGAGCGGTGAGGCAGTTTTTGTGGTAGCGGCATCTCCGACCGACAGTCTGCCGACCGGTTATTTCGAATTGGCTTCCTTTAAAGTTAAAAGCGTATCCCAAATAGCCAATGATAATGCCGCTATCGATTTCTTACCTAACACCATGCAGGTTGTCGAAAGCGGCAGCGCCCTTCTGAACACTGTCCGTTCTCCGGCTACTTTTGTTATGAATACAGATTCAGTGTCTGTTTCTCCTCCCATTTCCAAGCCGATACCGCCCCGGGAAAATCCCTGTCTGGATATGACCAGCGATGCCTGCTACCAACAGTGGATATATGAATTTACCACGGTTTTTAATACCACTTATGCTGATTTCAACCAAGACGGTACTGTCAACCTCATTGATTACGAAATCTGGAGAAGGACAAAATACCCCTAATTGGTACTTGCAATGAAACCTTATTTTATATTTGAATAGAATTAGAGACAAAAATGTCTATCGCTGAGGCAAAGATATCGAGGAAACAGCTGAATTCCTTAATCCTGATACTGGGATTGGTTTTTCTGTTGCCTGTGGTCATCTATTTCCTGGGCCGCAGAATGGATATCAGGCCGAAAGCCTCCCTGGCCGGCCAGGCAAATTTCCGTTTAAATAGCACGACCACTTCAGTCAATGCCGGACAGCAGGTCAGCGTTTTGGTTTCCCTGGAATTGACCGATCCCAATATCCGGGTGTCAGCCGCCACTTTTCCGCTTTTATATGACGGTTCCAAATTAAGATTAAGTTCTGTCACTCCCAATACAAGCAGCGGTTTTACGGATGTGGTTTGGCTGGAGCAGTCAGGACAAACCTATCCTGCCGAGGGCAACGGGCAATTGAAGTTTATGGGGATGGCCCTGGTTAACAAAAACCCGACCGCCAATCTTTCCGCCAATACGGTCACTTTAGCCAATGTCACTTTTGACGCTTTGGTAAACGGGGATGCCGTCATTAAATTCCCCGATGACAACAAGGCTCTGCAGGTGGTCGGCACTTCCCTGTAGAAATTTTTTTAAT
Organism: Candidatus Gottesmanbacteria bacterium RIFCSPLOWO2_01_FULL_42_22; assembly: GCA_001779315.1. GTDB lineage: Bacteria > Patescibacteriota > Microgenomatia > 2-02-FULL-39-11 > 2-02-FULL-39-11 > GWA2-43-14. The sequence continues at coordinate 26,276 of MFJU01000019.1, forward strand.
GTAGCATGACTGCCTTACAAATTATTAAAACATTAAAAAACCGCAGGGGGGAACTGGCAACTGTGGTGGCCCTGATCGGACTGGGCATTGTCACCCTCGGCATCATCGCCGGCCAAAGACTCGCCAAAACCGGCCCCCAGGACACTTCCAGAGCAGCTGCGACAGGTGGTTGGATTGATCCGAACGACGGTACTACCTGTAATTCTACCAATTTCGTGGCTTTTTTTAAATTAGCAAATTGTTCAGCAGGAGTTCATGGTTATCGTACTGAGGAAATTACTCACCAGGAGCCTTGTTCTACAGATGGTAGCGGGGAATGTTATAAAGTAGGTGGCACTTCTGTATCATTTACAGTTGCTTCTCAATGGTGGTACGATACAAAATCATGTACTCCAAAACCTCCGGCTCCTCCGCCGGTTTATATGTACAGTAAGATTATTAGATGTACATGGTCAGAATCATCGCCTACTCCCACCCGTATGCCGACCAAGACACCGACCAAGACACCTTCACCGACAGGACAGCAACCGCCTTCACAAGGGATTTGTGCCGTACCTGTATTGTCAGTCACCAATCAGTCTTGCACTTCAAACAATCAGGCTTCCGTAACTTGGAAATGGAATAATATCTCCGGAGCTACACAGTATAAGCTGCAGGTTGATGACCAATCAGGTTTTCCCTCACCGGTAATAAATACTATAGTCGCACCAGCTAACACCTTTAGAACAACTTTGAGTTCCGGTGTAACTTGGAGGGGCAGGGTGCGTGTTTCAGCCGCAAACCAATGTATTTTGCCAACAACTGCACAATGGAGTAATGTCGTCACTCTTTCCACTCCCTGCAGTGGCTTTCCCACCTTTACGCCGACTCCGACTCTTGATCCGAGATGCGTCGATAGTGACGGAGGGAAAGACTATTACAAACGCGGGTATACCACTTTAAACGGTGTCCGTTGGGATGACCAATGTTATTCGTCAACAGTATTATTGGAGCGATACTGCAAACCGACTGTGCCGGTTTCTGTGGATACGATAAATTATACCTGCCCTCAAGGTTGCGATCTTGGAAAATGCAAAGGGCTTTCTCCGACACCGACAAGAACACCGACTCCGGGAGTAATTACTATTGTACCTATAACCAAAACCCCGACGCCTTCACCGACCGGACAGCAACCGCCGGGTGGGGTTTGTGCCGCACCGGTATTGTCAGTTACCAATCAGGCCTGCACTTCAAACAATCAGGCTTCCGTAACTTGGAAATTTACAAAAGTGGATAGTGCCAACGAATACAGGTTTCAAAGGGATAATAATGACAGTTTCTCCTCCCCGGAGAAAGACATTAAATTAAATGCCACTACCAATACTATTGCTGATTCGTTTCAGGGAGACCAATGGTGGAGGGGTAGGGTGAGGGTGCGGAGTGCTGGTCAATGTACTGCTCCATCAGCTTGGAGCAATATCATGGCTGTCGGTCCTTGCGGAACCGCGACCTTAACCCCGACTAAGACTCCGTCTCCTTCGCCAACAGGGGGATCATGCAAACCAAACAGTCAGAGCTGTACCGCCTCAAACCAATGCTGTTCAGGATTCTGCAACAGTAACGGTGTCTGCCGGACGCCGGCCAATACGGTGACTCCTTCGCCAACCGGCGGGGCGACCCAGCCGCCTGGCAATTGTCCGGCCGGGGATAAGGGCAATCTGGATTGCAATATAGACGGCTGTATTGATACGGCTGACTACGAATTGTTCCGCCAGGTTTTCGGTTCGGATGTAGGTTCAATAAACGTGCCCTCCGGACAGCATACGCCTGATTTGGTTCAGGACAGTGCCAATATGATTGATACGGCGGATTACGAAATATTAAGATCAAATTTCGGCAGTTGTCTGCCATAATAATAAAATGAACAGAAAACAGCTTGTTACCTTATTGATAGTCGCAGCATTGATTATCATTCTGCCTTTGATAATTTATGTTGCCAGGCAAAACCAGGATATCCGCAACCGCGCCCAGGGGTCAAATGAGGTTGGTTTGCGCTTTGACCCTGCCTCCGGTACTTTTGCACCCGGTCAGGACGTGACTATAAATGTGGCTGTATACAAGACTGCCTCCAGGACAATAAATGTTTCCGGTGTCCAGTCGGTTTTGAATATCAGCACTAAATTTGACATTGTTTCCGCCAACTGTGAAGCTCCGTTCAACGGCTTGCCTTTTACGAAAATAAATAATCAGGCAGTAACATTCATGTGTGCTATACAAACAGGCTCCAATCCGGTAACTCTCACTAATGCAAATAAAATATTCGCTAAAGTAAAAGTAAGACCTAAAAGCGGAACAACCGGTAATGCGCCGGTTAGTTTTACTTCGACCAGGGTGACGGAAGCAGGCGTGCCGAACCAGGCTCCGGATGTCTCTAATGCCGGTACAAATTCGACTTATATTATTAGGCAGGGGAATATTACGCCTACTGATTCCATAACACCGCCTGTTGATCCGTCTCTGACACCGGAACCGACTGTTACTGGCGGACCGTCTCCGACATCACCGGTTGGAACTGCCAATGTTATTTTTGAGCCGGCTGCCGGTAATTTACCGCCTGTTTCCGCTTTTAAAATATTGGCCAATATAGGTTCAGAAAAGCTGGCTTTTGCCCGCGTCGCTTTTACCTTTGATCAAACGAAAGTGAATTTGGCTTCGGAAATCGCCCCTAATGTAAGTCTGTCAACTGTGGTTGAAAAAACTTCGATGACTGCGGCCAATTCATCAGGACGAGCTGTAATCGTCATTGCCGCGGCGCCGGCAGACAGTCTGCCTTCCGGCCAAGTCGGTATTGCCGAAACACAATTTAAGAGTATGGTCTCCGGCAACGATACAACTCAAGTCCAGATAGATGGAAGCGATATCCAGTTAGTCAACGATTCAACTGTCGTTATTCCCTCCTCCGGCGGGACTTTAGACCTGACTCTGGGCTCATCAGATATTTCGGTAACTCCGCCCGGATCCGGAGACTATACCATCGATGTGGGCGAAAAAGACAGTTTGTTGATCAAAATCGGGGAGGGTATAGCGGCTGATGTTAATTTGTCATTCGATCCGCCTCAGGGAAACCTGCCGCCTGACGGAACATTCAAGATCATGATGTCGGCACCGGGTAAAAATATTGTTTTTGGACGGGTTGTTTTCACCTTCGATAACACGAAAGTTAATTTAGCCTCCGAGATTACCACCAATCCGAATATGACTTTTATTATCGATAAAACCACCCAAGCCTTAGCCAATTCATCAGGCCGGGCAGTTATCGTCATTGCTGCCGCCCCTGCCGATACACCGCCAAGCGGAGATTTTGAATTTGCCAATATGACATTTACCTCTCTTACGCAGACAGTCAATGATAAGACGCAAGTTGATTTTGACACTGCCGATATGCAGATAGTCGATGACAGTTCATTCGATACCGGTTTAACATATTCTGTCGAGCCGTTGATATTGACATTAAACGGCACTGGTCCTGGAAATGAACCGCTGATCCGCTTTGCGGTAACTCTCAACCACACCCAGAACAATCCTGATATGTATTTTAAATTAAGGGTGAAGGATGATTTGTTTTTCCTGGATAATCCCAACATTCCTCCGTCTTCCTGCGAAGTACCCGGACCCGGAGAAAAGGATTATCTGGTTCCGATGAGATTTGAAAATGGAGCTTACTGGCCTGTTTCGGGTGTTCAGTTGCTTGACGATTCTCCCGATGATATAAATAAACCGAAATTGGATGTGACTCCGGACGGTTATGTCGCTCTTCCCGGCCTAGAAGGCGATAAATACTACACTCTTTTGCTTAAAACCAGTAAATTCCGCGGCTCCCGCATGGCCCAGCACCTTTACCTGGTCCCCGGCCTAAATCCTGTCTTTGACTGGACAGCCGATCCTTTGGAACCGGGAGATCTGCCGGATCCCAACAACAACTTAGGCCAGGATTGTACCGTAAATTCAATAGACATCTCTCTCATTGTCGGCAGGATCGGCCGGACGGACACACCTTCATTGGACATTGCCGATGTCAATTTTGACGCCATTGTCAATGCCAACGACGTCTCCAAAGTAGTCAATACTTTGTCTACCAAGCCAGATGATGATTTATAAAAATTTGTCAGAAACAGTTTGGGACTAAATGAAAAATGATATGAAAAAAATAATAATAGTCCTGTTCACCTTAAGTTTGCTTCTAGTCGGCATTATCTATTTGAGAAACAGAGGTAAACAGCAGTTGAATGATCTTTCAGGCCAGAAAGAGCTTATTCAGCCAAAAGAGGTGACAGAGAAAAATCCCAATTCCATGTCCCTGGTATCTCCCGGTAGGGTAAAGATCGGCTCCGTATTCTCTGTAGATGTTAATTTTACTACCGATAACGCCAACATCTTCGGGGCTGACGCCGTTCTTTTATATGATCCGGAATATTTAGAGGCAGACAAAAACAGCCTGGAAAAAGGCGATTTTTTTCAAGAATATCCGCGTACGACAGTTGACGGAAAAAACGGTATTATCAAAGTCACCGCTTATAATTCTTCCGAAAGCCCGCCTTTAAATACACCGGTCAATTTTTTCAAAATAAATTTTACCGCCGTTAAAGCCGGGGCTACTGAAATAAATTTTGATTATCTCCCCGGTGCGACCAATACCACCACTTTGGTAGAGAGTGAGACGAGCAGGAATATTTTAGGAAGTGCGAATAATCTGAAGCTGACAATTGAAGAATAATAAAATTATGAAGAATTTTCGTCCATGGCTTATTATTATTGCCTTTTTTCTGATTTCAGCTGGAAAAACCGAGGCAGCCGGTATACCGGGTTACAAACTGGAATTGGCTGATCCCAACCAGACAATTTGCAACAACAGTATTTTCCAGGTAAAAGTCTATATCAATACCGACGGGCAGGAAGCAATCGGAGGCGATGTCCTCTTAAATTTTGACCCGGCCAAATTAAATATCCAGTCAGGAGAAAGCGCTAATTTTTTTACTTATTCTTTAGATACGCCGCTTTCGGGGGTAAACAATAAATACCTTATTTCTTCATGGGAAGAATCGACTACCCGGGCTAAAACATCAGCTGATTTTGATCTTTTTTATACGCTGAATGTCAAAGCTGTTTCAGCCGGTTCTTCACAGCTGACCTTTAACTGCACCAACGGTACGGAAGCGGATACCAATATCAATTTGGCCTCCGATTCCACCGATATCGTAGCCTGTCCTTTGCCGCCTATCACCATCCCGGTCAGCTCTTCCTGTCAGGGTAGCGGGCCGACTTCACCTCCGCCGCCCCCGCCTGATGCGACGACACCTCCTGTCCAGGATCCGACCGCAACTCCCGGCGGTAACGGTATCGGAGATACTACACCTCCCACAGCTACACCCGTGCCTCCAACTCCAACTGCGACAGCCACACCGACAGCAATTCCGCCGACCCGGACTCCCACTCCAACTTCTGCAATTGAGATTTTGCCCAGAGCCGGTTTAACTGAAGTTACTCTGGGAGCTTTGGGATTGGGTAGCATCTTGACGATCGTCGGCTTATTATTTATGTTATAAAAAGAAGATGAATTTAGGCTCTTTCCAAAAAAGGACGAAATATATACTGCTGGCTGTCATCAGTATTTTTATTATCGTGGTTACCATTTTTTTAGGAAAAGGAGCTTCCGAATATTTTGCCAGCGCCTCCGACTGTCCGGTCTCAAATGTCAGGTCTGAAAATGTCGGACCGAACAGTGCTGTTATCAAATGGGATAGTGATGAGGAAAACCAGGGCAGGCTGGAATACGGCACCAACAGTGTGTCACTGACCTTTAATTCGCCTGAGCCTGCTGCGCAAACCAGGCATACATTACCGTTGACTTTGCTGACCCCCAATACCATTTATTATTATCTTGTTTCAGTCGGAAATATCCGTTGCGATTCGTCAGGCCAGAAATGCGAAGGGGAGAGTTGCGTGCCGTATTCATTTACGACAGCCTCAATCGGTATTCCTGAAGGTACAGTGGAGACTATCCCGACCAGAAGTGCATCGCCAAGCGCTGAAGGCAAAGATAGCCCGGCACCGACCAGTTCGCTGACGCTTTTCTGTAAAGCTGTCCAGGCCAATATCGGCAAAAACAGCTCTGTAGCGGCCGAATGGGCCTCGATAAAAACCTACGATATCGACGGCAACGGCATCATCAACGGCCTCGATGTGGTTAAGTGCCAGAAATCAGGCAAGTGATTTTTTCCCTAGACTTTTTTGCTTTTTTGAAGGTTTTTCCATTTTTCATATTTCAATCTGCATATATCCATAAAATTTAGATTGATCGGGAGTGAGTATAGTTTTCCCCATAATAAATATTCCAGGAAACGTTTAATATACGGATCCAGATGTTCTTCGATTTTCGGCCAAGCCCGTTTGACCTCATCAGCTTTAAGTTTTTCTCCGTCCAGGCCGTAATTTATAAGTTGTGTCAGCCGCCAGAGTTTATACCCTTCCGGATCTTCTTTTTTAAACCTTGCCTCATCGACATTCCAATTGAGCATATCTTTATATTATACTACCTGCTCCTTTTATTCTGATTCTATTTTCAGTAATAACGATAAATGAATCTGAAAATTCCAATTTCTTAAGAAAAAGAACTTTTAATCTCTCAATTTTCAATTCAGACAATTCACTTTTTAATCTGAATAGAATAATTCCTTTGTGGGGTAATTTTTGTTGATAAATCAAAAAGCCAAAATCTTTATCATTGGTAATGATAACCCTTTTTTCTTTATTAGCGATTGATAATATTTCCAAATCTTCAAAAGACGAATAATCTTTAGCGACTGAAGTGGCGTCGTAGCCTTGATCTTTTAAGAACTGGTAAATTGCCAGATGAAAATTTTCATCTACCAGGAATTTCATGAAGTTAAGGGGTAGATTCGTTCTTCTTCGACGAGCTCCTTAGCATACCAGATTGCCGCTTGGATGTCTTTTTTTGTGAGTCTGGGATACCCGGTGATGATTTCATTGATATTCATGCCTTCGGCCAGCATTTTAAGAATAAGTTCCACTGGGATCCGGGTCCCGGTGATAATCGGTTTACCCACCAGAATTTTTGGATTGACAGTAATGTATCTTTTGTAATTCATGATAATAATTATACCACCACTAGCAAATGCTTTAAGGACAGTCCCGGGATTTGACAAAGCCGGCATTTACTGCTTCTTCTGCGGTGCAGAACCAGGCATCTTTTTCTTTTAAATTGACGGTAATTTTATCGTAGTTATAGCAATCGGGCAGATGGTAGATTTTGGTTTTGGTGTCTTTCCGGTAATTTTCCTTGATGAGACATCCCTCCTTTTGAGAATTTTGACATCTCGAAGACCAGATGCCTCTCTTGGCATTTTTAGCATTACCTTCAGCCAGTTCCAGTTCATGAGCATAATCGGCGTATTTGGGTGCAAAGGAAGATATTGGCAGCAAGAGAAGTAATCAGAATAACCGCCAAGTACGGGAAAGTTTTTCCTCGGGGCTGTTTCATACATCTTAAAGTATAGTCACCTATTCAAAGAAGGACAAGCGGATGAATTTTAGCTTTGCAAGGTTAACTTCACAAGGGCAGCCCTTGCAAATATGTAGACAGAGTCTATTTACGAGTAAAAATTATAGCACTAATTCTGCCGAAAATTTTACTCAATGATTTTTGAATTTCTTTTTCTTTCTGCTTTTTCCTTCGTTGAGCTTCATAAGCTGTTATTGAAGGATAGACATCGGCATAAATATGGGGAGGGAATTCCAATTGCCATAGGGGATAAAGACCGCTGCCTGGCACGAACTTCTCTCTTCTTAATAAGTCATACTCTCTGTCTCCACGCACCTGATCGTTACCGAATATTTTGGTTAAAAACTCTTGTATATTAGGATAAATTGTTACTTCTATTTCCTCCGCTTCTTCAGATTGATTTTCTTCTCCTCCGGCAAGAGGAGTGGTTAAATCAATTTGAGCATAAAATTTGAGTTCACTATAGCCTCCGCCGGAGGCAGCGCTACCACCCGTAGGCGCCTTATCTTCCAGCACATCTTTCCATTCCACTTCTTCATAGGAGTAATTTATATCAGCCGCATTTTTCCTTAATGCTCCAACAAGGCTAATACGAATAACATCAAGTGTCCATTGATGTTTCCATTGTTCAAAGGTATTGGCATGATGGCCGATCGTTTTTTGTTCTTTCTGATACTTTTTGTATTCAACTTTCAACGCCTCTCTGATTTCTGCCGATTCAGTGTCTAGTATAATGGCTGTTCCGTAGGCATCGAGTATTTTTTCAGGTTTTCGGCCTCCTTCCCACATTTTACGAAGGAAATGCAGGATATTCTTATCATGGGTCAGTTCAAAAAAATAGATAGGTACATCTTTATATAAAAGTTTTGTTTTACGGTGGTGTGCTAAAACTCCGCGTGTATCTGCCTCATAAATTTGACTGGCTACACCTCTTCCGTCATTATTGAAATTGAGAATATAGTGTTCTTCCGGATTATCCCGCTCCATTAATTCGCGGCTAAAACTCAGATATTTACCGATATAATCATCAGCGGGAAGCCGGTTCATAAAAGAGAAAGCGGAGATATTGCCTATAAAATTGGGACGCTGGCATAAATTATCAATCATTCTTCGCCAAAAATAGGTACTGCGATGTATTGCCGGATAGTATCTTTGGAGAGCTTTAGCAATCAAAGGCATTTCAAATACCTTAAGCCGGGCGTCGAAAATATTTTGCGGAGAGAGCACTGTGATATCCCCCCGGTTTGTTTCCTGGTATTGGTCATAACCGAAAGCATTAAAGAGTAATTCTTCCAGTTGTGAAACTTCCGATTCAGGTGATCTGGCTAGAAGAACCGGGGCGTTAATCTTTTTGGCTGTTTGCGGAGCAATATCTTGCTGGATTTCATCATTATATTGGTTATAGAGAGCTGATATCTGCGGAAACTGGGATTTGGAGATACCAAAATGCCGATCAAATTCTTCATAAAGGTAATCTTGCCATAATTTTAATAAAAGCAGATTCTTTTCTGAATTATCGGGATCACTTTCGCTCAGTTTTAACTTTCTTAGAAGTTCTATTCTGAAATAGCGGTCTTCTGCCGTTTCTGGTCTCATAGATAGTTGCTCTAACAGTTCCGGTGAAATATCCAGCCCTTCAAGTTTTCCTGATGATCCCCTTCGTTTTCTATTAGGTGTTAAAGCATAATCAATAAAATCAGCAAAGCGGCTGGCATATTCAGGACCAGCGACAGCCAAATATTCAAGCTCATCCTGGGTCATATCTTCAAGAGGTAACCTGGCAGCTAAGAGTTGTCCCTGGATTGGATGGTGAGTGGCTTCAAAGATATCGTCCTTAAAAAGCACCCGGTGCCAAGCCTGGACGAATTCCTGCTTCATGGTCTGATTCTTTTGCTGCCTGCATTGCTTGTGACTGCCCTCTGCCGGCAGCTTCTTTTCAAAATCAGATAGAAATTGCTGATAAGCTGCCTGAAAAACAGAAGGATTTTCTGCTTTTTTGGCAATTGCCTGATACTCTTTTTCCGCCTTTTCTTTTGGCAGTTTTCCGTATTTAGGGTGGTTATTGGAGAAAAAAATCAGTTGTTTGAGAAGTTTTAGACGAAATAAGACTTCAGTTGAAGATATCGCTTTGATAATATTTTCACGGACGCTGATGACATTTGCTTGTTCAACCTTTACCCCCTCTGCTTGGCGTTCAGCATTTTCACTGTTTAGATTCCCTATAATCGGAAATTCATGACCCTGATGACGCATGCGGTTGTGATTAAGTATTTTTTTAACCTGACTGGGCGGAAGACGGACAACATCCGAAATATTTTTTTCGGAATAGAAAGAATAAGGGATAAAATGTGATGGTGCTATTAGAGTAGTAAAGAATTCTACTCGGCCACTTTTGCCATTGTTAAAAGTGTAGCTTCGGGGATTACTGTCAAGAAGATGGACTTCACGTAAGCGGATTCCGGAAAGATCAATTTCTTCCTGAACCAGACGGCAGGAAGCCAAAGCTACCATTGCGTCAGAGTGTTCATCGGGGTTTATTTCGTTCTTGCTGACCAGGTTATCAGCCAAAACTTCATCCGAGGGGAGGATTTTACCACCGGGAGGCATAACGGTCATTTTCTCAAATGAAGGAGGACCGATAGTTAACCAGAAAGAGCGCGTCAATTCAATTTTATCAAGTCCATTTTGGGATGAAAACGCTTCATCAGCAGTTTCTTCAATTCCGATAGGCTGATTGACAATAACACGGACTGCAGGCGTGAATTTAATTGGTCCTGATTCAACTTGAATCCGAGAAACCAGTTCTTGTATAGCCATATGCAAAAAACCTCCCGATTTATCTTTCAGGGAGGTCAGTTTTTAATAATTGAACAGTTTTTTAACCTAGACCTCCAGGTCCCGATTCAATCGGGAATAAAAAATGGAGGCAGAGCCAGGTAAAATGATATCTCATAGAATAGGAGTATTTTAACCAATTGAAGCTGAAAAAGTCAAATGGGAAAACCCTATAATTTGCTAGTAAGTACAGGAAAAACTATAATTCATAAGAATTAAACCATAAGAAACTGATATTATGCCGATCGAAAATCTGAATAATTTGTACAGAATGCCGGCTCAAAACAGAAGTGCCGGGATTTATTACAGATTGGATACTATCCCATCCAGACGCATATTACAGCATACTTTACCAAGACTGGATAATGTAATTTACCCATTTAATTCGATTCCTTCCGACTACAACCCGGACCGGGTAGGCAGTTATAACCCTCTTGAATTAAAATTTTCCTCCGATCCAGAAGAAGACACTAAAGTGAAAGGTTTGATGGCTGAATTATTCGATGGCTGCAGCAGATATATGGATTATGATGAACTGGCAAAGATTGATACTGCTATGGCTCTGATGCATTACGGTCATCAAAACCAAAAGAGGGATAGTGGAGATCCCTACAGCACACACCTACTAAAAGTCACCTTGCCGCTGGTCCAAAAATATCAAATGGATTGGGAAACAATTGCCTCGGCTTTATGTCATGACCTTTTGGAAGATTCAGATATGAATGGCTATCCGGTTACTAAAAAAGATCTTGAAAAATTCTTATCTTCAAATGTAGCCGAAACAGTAGATATCCTCTCAAAGGTTAGATTCGAATCGCTTGTCAGAGAAGAATATGTCGATAAAATAACCCGGGCGGAACTACTCAAATCATTACACTATAATCCCAGGGTAGCGGTCATTAAAACTTATGACCGCATCCATAATTTAGAGACTATCATCTCTGTACCTGATCCCATAAGCCGGGAACAGAAAGCATTGGAAACCTTGCGTTATTATGTGCCCTTAGCTAATTTTCTCGGTTTATATGATGAGGCACAGAAATTAGCCAGATTGGCTTTGGATGTAACCGAACCGGAGCTGGTAATGAAAATAGAAAAAGTCCAGGAAGACTTTACGGCCTTAGTTTCTGAAGTGAATCCTGAAACAGGCATGAGCTATCTTGATGAAGTCAGAGACAGAATTGCCAATGTTCTTGGGAGAAATCCAAAAAATATTAAACTTTATATTTCAGATATATTTTCCGTTTATAACAACTTGTTTGGGGCAAAAACTCCGGATACAAGTCACTGTTTTCTGAGGGTCGATCTAGAATTTAATTCTAAAGAAAAATGGTTGGATTATGCCTGGCTGGCCAGATTACATTTATCAGCTGATAAGTCAAAGGATTTTGATATGGAAGAGTCGATTAATTTGGAATCTGTCAGGGAAAAAATATTATCCAATAGATTAAACTCATTGGAATTCTACATGCGCACTAATTTTGCTTTAAGATCCAGATTGAAATTCAATTTTTATCCTCAAGGAGGTATAAAAATTGCCCAAACTCCGATTACTGATCTTTATTACCACGAAGCAGCCGGGTCTCAGAATGAAAAAGACAAACAGACGAAAATAAGGCACCTCAATAGTTTACGAAAATGGGAACAGATAACCCTAAACCTTGGTACTGATATTGATGAGATGGAGACAAGTGAAATAAGCCAGCGGCTTGACCGGCTTGATCCTAATAAAAAGGAAATTATTGAAAAAAGCGCTGATGATAAGTTAAGAACTTGGTATATTGATAGCGGTTCGACTGTCCTGGATTTTATTGTTTATAAATTATACGATTCTGAAACCGGATCAGTATTGCCCTTATTGAAAATCGAATCTATCAAAGTAAATGGTCAGTTGGTGACACCTGATTATATGCTCAAACCAAGAGATGAAATAAGTTATACCCTCTCAGACTCAGTAATTTTTAAACTCCGTTGGATTAGAGCACTGAAGACTTCTCCTGATGAAGTGAAAGAGCATTTTAAAATCTACTTTCGGGAAAGATTATTAGGACCTGATGCGGAAAAAGTTAAAAATGATTTATTTGATGAAGCGATCCGTCTGTTGTCCAGTCAAATGAAACAGGAATTATTAGTTCCAATAGAACGTTCTGAATTAGTTCGGAAATTAAATAAGGGCGATCAGTTAATGTATGATATTGCGCTTGATGAAATTAATGATGAAGTGTTAGATGATATTTCCCAAGAACTGGCAGATTACCAAAGAGCCAATGTTAGAGTGCTTAATTTATTCTTTTTAGGGGATTCAAAAGGATTAGATTCTAAAGTTTCAGGTATGATTAGCGGTAAGGGGATTAATTTTTTCAGACATATTGCTTCCGGACCTGTTATAAAAGGAGGACATGCGAAATTGATATACGTTATTGATCTCGGAGATCCGCTTAATCAGGGTATAAACGATGAAGAAATCAAAAAAATATTTGGTATAGTTATAAAAAAATTAGTAAAGAATAGAAAACTCTATTTTAGTCGTGGTGCGATAGAAGATTTTTCACAACTTAATTCACATACAATCTTCTTTAGAGAAACAGAGAGATTTACAGCAGAAAGCGGAAGCGCAGCTGCTTTTTGATTTCGGCTGCATTTTCGGCTGTTGGATACTTGACTAGGTACTATTTTAGGTATAAAATAAGTGCTAATTGGGGTTTATTATATGAATACAGCAATTCAATTAAAAATCAACCTGACGGAGGAATTACAGGAGTTATTAAAGTCAAAAGCAAGTAAATTCGGCATACCATTGACTCAATATGTCAAGCATGTCTTAATGAAAGATGTAGAGGACCAGGAATATCCGATTTTTAAAGCATCCGAGGAAACGGAAAGAGCGGCACGGGAAGCGTTACAACAATTAGATAAAGCAGTGAATGCCAAGAGCTTTTTCCAAAAGCTTCATAAATGATTGCCAAATTTTCGCCGCAACTTCAAAAAGAACTTGAAAAAATTTACCAAAAAGAAAAGAAACTGTCAGATCGCATTGAAAAACAGATAGAGCTTTTTGAAGAAAACTCAAAACATCCTTCCCTTCGTACGCATAAATTATCAGGTAACTTAAAGGATATGTGGAGCATATCTGTAACTTCGAGCATGCGCATGATATATATGAAATTGGATGAAGATAATGCTCTTTTTGTCAAAATAGGCACACATGACGAAGTATACGAGAAGTGAATCAGGGTAATAAGCGGAAGCGGAGAGCCTTTTTGATTTCGACAAAGAGAAGCGGGATCAGCGAAAAGGCAGCAATATAAGCCCATTCCGTGCCGGTGAGATAGGCGGTTTTAAAGATGCGGTTGCCGAATGAAGATTGGACGACAAGATACTGCAGCATGATTGAGAGGCTAACAGCAGTGACCAGATAATGGTTAGATAAAATTCCCAGTTTAAACAGAGAAAGCCTGGTCGAACGGTTATTGAAGGCATGCACCAGTTGGGCAAAGGCCAGGGTGGAGAAAGCCATGGTCTGGGCTGTAGCGTAATTGTAGCGGTTCAGGGCAAACAGATATAGCAGGAAGGTCGAAAAACCGATGACACTGCCTTCTATCAGCATGTAGATCCATCTTTTACGATGCAGAAGCCCTTCCGAAAGGTCGCGGGGCGGTTTTCTCATGACATCGTATTCCGGCGGGTCCATCCCCAGAGCCAAGGCCGGTAAACCGTCCGTCACCAGATTTACCCAAAGGATTTGTATGGGAAATAAGGGCATGGGAGTGCCGAATAGTACAGCTGCCGAGACCACAATAACCTCTGATAAATTGCAGGATATAAGATAGCGGATGAATTTCACCAGATTGGCAAAGATGACCCTGCCCTCACGGATGGCCGTAATGATGGTCGCGTAATTGTCATCAGTTATGATCATGTCAGCCACTTCGCGGGTGATATCAGTGCCGGTCAGACCCATGGCGATGCCGATATGTGAAGATTTGAGGGCCGGGGCGTCATTGACCCCGTCACCGGTGACAGCTACCTGGGTGAGCGGTATTTGCTTGATGGCTTCGATAATTTTAAGTTTGCCCAAAGGGGAAATGCGGGCGAAGACGGAGACGCCGTTCTCAATTGCTATAGAGAGTTCTTTGACTGCCATTTTTTCGATATCTTCTTCCAACAGAATTACTTCATCTCCCATAATGATTTCTGCTTCTTTAGCTATCGTTCGGGCGGTCTCTTTGTGATCGCCGGTAATCATGATAGTTCTGATGCCGGCGCGCTTTGCCTGGGCGATGGCAGATTTGACCTCCGATCGCAGGGGATCCTGCATGGCAGTTAAACCGTAATATGTAAGATCCGTCTCACTGACCTTCTTTTTATCAACTGCCTCCAGAGCTTCTTTCCTTGAGAGCTTTTTTCCGGCAACCAGAAGCACCCTCAGTCCGTCTGCGGCCAACCGGTTGTTTTCCGTCATAATTTCATTTTTCTTATTTAGAGGCAGATTGAGCAAATTAAGCATTTTTTCGGCAGCCCCTTTGCTGTAAAGATAATAATTTCCCCTTTTGTCGCGCGTGACGACACTCATCATTTTCCTATCTGAGGAAAATGGCATTTCAAAAAGTCTTTTATTATTGTTTTTTAAAGTATCACCGTCCAATCCGGCGCGGTAGGAAGCCACCAGGAGTGCTGCTTCGGTGGCATCACCGTATATTTTGGGTTGTTTTGAATCTGCCGAATTTACGGAAGCGTTATTAGCCAGGCAGGCGGCATTTAATAAATTTATTAATTCTTGGTTATCAGTTACGTTTAATAGTTTGTTTTTCTGATCATAAAATTTACCCGATAAAGCATATCCGTGTCCTTCTACTCTTATATTTAAGCTATTGGTAATAATCCTGACGACATTTATCTTGTTTTGCGTTAAGGTGCCCGTTTTGTCAGTGGCAATGATTTTGACCGCACCCAAAGTCTCGACAGCCGGCAATTTCTTGATGATTGATTTCTTTTCAGCCAGACGTTTCACTCCTACAGACAGGACGACGGTGACAATGGCCGGCAGCCCTTCAGGGATGGCCGCCACCGCTAAAGATATGGAGATCAGGAGGCTTTCTATCCATGAAATATTTTGAAAGATATTCAGAAAAAAGATAGTCAGGGTAATGATACCGATGACGGTTGTCAGCATCCGGCCGACCCGCTCCAATTCACGGGTTAAAGGCGTTTTTTCCTTGGGAGTTTCCGCTAAAGCTTGGGCGATTTTACCGATTTGAGTCTCAGGTCCGGTAGCTGTCACAATCGCTTTGCCCCGGCCAGCCACAATTTCAGTATCCTTAAATACCATATTTGTCCAATCTGCCAGTGATAGCTTGGCCGTAAGTTTAAGGCTGTTTTTTGAAACGGACATTGATTCGCCGGTGAGGATGCTTTCATCGGCAGTCAGGGAGAATTCCTCGACTATTCTTGCGTCTGCCGGAATCTTTTGCCCTTCTTCAAGGATAAGCAGGTCGCCAACTACCAATTCTGCTGCCGGCATTTTTTTAATAAGACCGTCCCTGACGACAAAAGCCATTAAAATCTCCTTTTGTTTAAGCGATTCCAGGGTTTTTTCCGCTTGGACCTCCTGGATAAAACCGATGGAAGCATTCAGCATGACGATGGCAAAAATCACCGTGGCATCCAGTACGTCTCCAAGCAGGAGGGAAATGACGGCTGCTACCAGCAGGATGGCCACCAGCAAATTTTTGAATTGCCCGATAAAATTCAGGATGAGCGGGGATTTGAGTTTTTCCGGCAGCAGATTCGGTCCGTTTTCGGCTAGCCGCCTTTTTGCATCTGTGGTATTTAAGCCTGCGGTGAGATTAGTTTTAAACTCTCTGGCAATATCTTCAACCGATTTTTTATAATGCATAAATTTTAACCCCGATTAAATCGGGGTATTACTCTTTTTAGTGCGAACCTAGATTATCCCGCCGATAGAGCCGGGCAGTAAAAACGACAGGAAAAAGTTCATTAGCGGGGAAATGATTTTGGAGACAGGGGAGGCGCCGAAAAAAGGAAAGATCAAAAAAATCAGAAAAATCATGCCGTAGCGCTCCAATTCCAGCCAGTCATGGTAATATTTTTTGGGAAGGAGACCGGCCACTACCCGGAAACCGTCCAAAGGATGGACGGGGATTAGATTAAAAACAGCCAGAAGCAAATTGAAGCGGATAAAAGTTACCAGGATGTCGATCAGAAAAAAATTAAAACCCAATTGGGCTAAATTAATCAGGAGTCGCAGAAGAAATGAGGCGGCAATCGCCATGATGATGTTTGACAGCGGACCGGCAAAAGAAATGACGGCGGAATCCTTTTTGGGATTTTTGAGATTAAAAGGGTCAAAGGGTACCGGTTTTCCCCAGCCGAATCCGGCCAAAAGAAAGAGAATTGTGCCGACCGGATCTAGGTGTGACAGTGGATTGAGGGTCAGTCTGCCTGCCAGTCTGGCTGTCGGATCTCCCAGGCGGTCAGCGGCAGCCGCATGGGAGAATTCATGGACGGCAATGACAGACAGGAGAATAACGGCAAAGATAAGAAAAGATAAAGGATTTTGGAACAACAGGTCTAACATTGTTTTTACTTATTCTATTTGATATAGTATAGCATAAACTTATGGCCAGAATTTGTGATAATTGCGGCAGGGGGATTGCCTACGGAAATGCTGTTTCCCATGCCAAAAACAGGGTAAAACGCTTGTTCAAACCCAATCTTCAAAAATTGAAAGTCCTGCATGACGGGGCTGTCAGGCGGGTCAAATTTTGTACCAGCTGTATCCAGAGGCTTAAAAGGGACAGCCGTTTGGGACCTTTTCGCGTCATTAGCTTTACTCCGACTGCGGTAGAAAGTATTCCTAAGACCAGCAAAATTATACAGCCTGAAAAAAAACATGTTGAAAAAACTCACGAGCCGGCACTTAAGATAGAAGATATCGTCGGTAAGGAATAAAAGTGTCGTATCAAAAGCGCTTCTTTTGGCTGATCCTCATTTTACTGCTGGCTTTTTCCTTAAGATTTTTCAAGATTTCCACCAATCCTCACGATCTGTATATAGACGAAGTTTCGATAGGCCTGAACGCGGCTACTATAGTTGCGGATGGGCGTGATGAGTACGGCCAATATTTCCCGGTATATTTCAAAGCCTTCGGGGAGTACAAATTGCCCATCTATATCTACACTGTGGCCCTGTGGCAAAAAATTAGCGGCCCGACCCCTTTTTCGGTGAGGGCGCCGTCCGCTTTTTTCGGCTCTTTGACCGTATTATTTTTTTATCTTTTAATAAAAGAGACGGGCGCCAAACAAAAAATTGCCCTGATAGCCTCCTTTCTTCTGGCGGTTTCATCCTGGCATTTGCATTTCTCGCGCGCCGGTTTTGAGGCGACGTTAGGCTTATTTTTGCTGGTAACCGGACTCTGGCTTTTTTTCAAATTTATAAATTCCTCATTTTCCGCCTTCCTTTTCAGCTCCCTGATTTTATTCGGCCTTGCCCTTTATACTTATTTTCCATACCGGCTTTTTCTGCCTTTTTTGATTCCGCTCGTTATCTATTATCAAAGGCAAAGATTAAAGGAGGTTTTGTCCCGGAAAAAAAAGACCGTATATTTGTTGATAATCTTCATGATAATAATCCCTTTTCTAAGCGGTTTGTTTTTCCAATCAGGCTTAAAAAGGGCGCGTGATGTTTCTCTTTTCAATAGCGTTCCTACTGATTACGATGATTATTTCACCGAAACCTTACTGGCTCCGCTCACTTTTTACCTTAAAAATTTCAGCAGTTATTTTTCTTTGGATTTCCTCTTTTTTATAGGGGACGGTAATGGCAGGCATTCATTGAGGGAGGCAGGCCAGAATTCAGTTTTTCTACTGCCTTTAGCCGTTTTAGGTTTGGTCCGGAGTTTAAAAAAAAGGAAATTATCCGACAAATTATTTCTGTCTCTATTTATTATACCGGCGGCGGTTTCCGCTTCTCTATTACCCAGTCCCCATGCGCTGAGGTCTCTGCCGATGGTTTTACCCATTATTTATTTTTCGGCCAAAAGTTTAAGCGTCATAAATTCAAAAAAACGGGCTATTTTCCTTATAATTTGCTCTTTTTTTATTTACACTTTTATCCAATATCTGCACATATATTATGTTCATTATCGCAAAAAAACCTCGCCGGATTGGTCCGGAGGATATCGCCAGACTGTTGAGTTTGTCGCGGAGAATATAAAACGTTATAAAAAAGTTTACGTCACCAAGGAAATGGGTTTTGGCGAAACATTTTTCCGTTTTTATTTACCCCAATCATATCTTGGCAGGGGTAGGAGTCTGCCGCCGAATATAAAATTTATTTCATCACCCTTTAATCCGAAGACTGAAGAACCATTCCTTTATATCGGTCCGCATTGGGAGAAATGGGATGGCCGTAAAATCGGTCAGATCAGAAACAGCGGAAACGATCTGATTTTTAATCTATGGGAGAATTAGGCTTTTGCCATTTGAAGGATCTGCTGTCGACCATTAACACTGCTTTGGTCAGCGATATTACGACCGATAGCGGCATACCTATCTTTTTAGTCAGGATGGTGCATAACAAAATCTGGTACTGGTTTCTTTTTTCCTCGCGCTGTTACCTCTCATATCTAGATCCGGGCCGAATCTTTTATAACGTCTCACCTTTTCTTATGCCGTTTGTCATAGCCTCGTTTAGCGGAAAAAAATGGCGTAAATTAGCAGTGTCGCTTTTATTGCTTTTTCCTATATTTGGGATTACGCAATTTCAACTATTCAATTTGGGGACGAAAATAAATCTGTTCAGGCTTTTTTATATGTTTTTGTCAATTATCGGTTTTATCAATCTTGTCCCGAAAGTAATCCGGGCAAATGGCTTCAGGAAGCGCCGGTCTAAATCTTCAAACCCAAAAACAAAACGCTCAGGAAAATGATAGTCCCCATGGCAGCCGGGGACCAAGGACCCAAAGTTTGATATGTATAACCTGCCAGAATGGGACCGAAAATGCGTCCGGTTGATCCGAATGACTGCAGAAGCCCCATGTTGCCGCCCTGTTCATGCTCTGACGATTTTTCGGATACAAAAGCCTGGGTTAGCGGTAAAAGGTAGCTGTTGCCCAAAGCAAAAATAGTGGTACCGATGACAAAGAACAGGGTATTCCGGGTGATGGCCAGAATCAGCATTCCAAGAGCAGCTGTGGCCGCCGACAATTTAAAAAGCCTTTTTTCCCCGAAAACTTTAACGGTCGAGGTGACTGCGAAAGCCTGGATGAGGGCAGAGACGATACCGCTTAAGGCAAATAGCACAGCCACCTGGGGAATCGTCAGGGATAAGACGTCTTTGGCAAAAAGAGTCATGATGGTAAAGAGGCCCGATTGTGCCCAAAATATAAGAAGGTTAATCATGAAGAGAAGCATGAAGCCGCTCCGTAAAATATTTGGCAGGAATTGCGTGATATGGAAATGTTTTTTTTCATACTTAATTTCATTTTGATTAACGGATTCAGGGAGGAAAAAGTGAGTCAAAAGCACACTGATGAAAGTTATGGCGGCAGCGGCAAAAAACGGGAAAGCAAAGGAAATTTTGGAAAAAAAACCTCCCCACAAGGGGCCGAAAATGAAGCCTAAGGAAATGCCGGCGGCGATAATCCCCATGCCTCCAGCCCGGTCTTTTTTAGATGAGACATCAGCGATATAAGCCTGGGCAATGGAGAGATTGCCCCCGGAAGCTCCGTCCAGAATCCTGGCGATCAAAAGCCACCAGAGTGAGTGGGTCAAAGCCATAATTAAAAAGGACACGATCGTCCCTACTAGGGAAATTAAAAGTAAAGGTTTTCGCCCCCAGCGGTCCGACAACCTGCCCATGATCGGCATGGCAAAGACCTGGGCCAAGGAGAATGCCCCGATCATGACTCCGGACAGGAGGGGAGTACCGCCGTATTTGATAGTCATTAAAGGCAAAAGGGGAAAAACAATGCCGTAGCCCAAAAAATTGACAAAAACTATTAAAAAAATCAGGAATTTGGCAGATTTGATAATTTTAAGCATGAAAAGAAAATTATAGCAGATAGCCTGGAATTGGAAAAACCTGATGGCTCTTTTTTTTACGGCAATTATGGCCGGCTCCGGCTTCCTGTCCGCAAATGAAACATTTTTTCATCTTTAATTCATTATCAATATAAATTTCTTCTATTGCCCGGCCGTCAGGATAAACTTTTATTATTATATAATTGGCAGGTAATTCTTCGATTTCTTTGAATTTAGGTTTTTCGGTAAACTGTTTGCCTTCCAATAAATAAGTTAAACCCAGCTTTTCCGCTTTTAATTCTATCCTGGCTCTGGCTTCTATTTCCTCAATTAACCAGCCCGGTCCTTCACCCACTTTGGCCATTAACAGGCATACCCTGGCTTCAAGGTCAGCATCTGGATTCTTTTTACTGACTCTGTTTTGCGCT